>DAOWHH010000003.1 GCA_030641525.1 bacterium | reverse complement strand
TAATACTTTAGCTACATCTCTAATTGAAGACTTTTGCCACAACATCTCTTGTATCGTTTCTCTTTCTTCAATCGCCAAATGTTTATATTTCATATACTTCTATTTTACTAGAAGTGTTGCACTTACTTGTTGAACTAAAGTTTAAAAATCCAAATTCCTCAATCTATCAACCTTATCACTTTGCCTAATTTTTTCATAAGCCTTAGCTTCTATTTGACGAATTCTTTCTCGTGTCACTCCAAATTCCTTACCGACTTCCTCTAAAGTATGATTAATTCCATCTTCAATTCCACTTCTCATTTCTAATATTTTTCTTTCTTTTGAACTCAAATCACCTAAAATATCTTTGATTTGATCATTTAATATTCTTTTTGAAGAATCTTTTTCAGGAGAAACAATTGTTTCGTCAGCTACAAAATCCTCAATAGTAGATTTTCCATCATTATCACCATCACCACTAATAGGATTTTCTAATGATACAATTTTTCTATCTATTCTAAAAATATTATAAACCTTATCAATTGGTAATTCCATTTCAACAGCTATTTCTTCGGGAAGAGGTTTTCTTCCTAAATCTTGAGTTAATTTTCTTGACACTTGTTTGTATTTAGCTATAGTTTCAACCATATGCACAGGAATTCTAATTGTTCTAGATTGATCCGCTAAAGCACGAGTTATAGCTTGTCTAATCCACCAAGTTGCATATGTGGAAAATTTAAATCCTTTTGTATAATCAAATTTATCAACAGCTTTAAATAAACCAAGACTCCCTTCTTGAATTAAATCTAATAAAGTTAAATCTTGACTTCGTCCAGCATATTTTTTAGCAATAGAAACAACCAAGCGTAAATTAGCCCTAGCCAGTAAATTTTTAGCTTCTTGATCTCCTTGTTCAATTCTTTTCGCCAAACTAACCTCTTGAGATTGAGTTAATAATTCATATTGTCCAATTTCCTTGAGATATATTTGAATAGAATTATGAGAACGACCGTATTTAGGAACTTTTGGTAAAATATCTGAATCTGCTTCCAACATACCACCACCTTCCAAAACATCAATTCCTGAACTTTCAAATTGTTCATATAATTCTTCTAAAAACAAAACATCATCTTCAATAAAAGGAAATTCTTTTAAGATATTATCATAGGTTATAAAACCTACCTTTTTACCTTTCTTTATTAATTCCTGTGATTTAGCCATCTGAATCTCACCCTTAGTTTTTTTAGTCTGCTTTGTAATTACTTTTTTCGTCACCTTTTTAGCAGGAGTTTTTTTGCGAGAAATAGATTTTTTCTTGACAATAGGTTTTTTTATTGATTTTTTCTTTGTTTTTTTAATCATCTTAATTTTTTAATTTTTCTTTCTTTTTTGATAATTCATTATATATTATGAATTTTTCTTCAGCTTCTTTTTTATTTCCTTGTATTTGAGCTTCCTTTTGTTCTGACATAATATTTTCCATATTTTCATTTAATAATTCTATTTCTAAACTTATCAATAATTCGTTTATCTTTTCTTTTAATTCTTTTTGTCCGTTCACAGAATCTATCTGTTCGGCAGGCGGGTTATGGTCATTTGTTGATAATTCTAGTTTTTCATAAAATATTTCAGCTTCAAATATTATTTCATTTTTTATCTTATCTGGTATTTTTTGTATTTTATTTAAAATATCATTTCCAATTATTTTTTTTATTTTTTCCTCTAATTCTAATAAATCAATTATTGGAGTTTTTAAACTTTTTTGCCACCAATATATTCCTGATAATTGTCTTAATATATTACGTTTTTTATGTTTTTGTTTATTAAGAAAGAACTCTTCAATTAATTCATTTTTATGGTATTTAATATTATTTGGTAAGTCAATCTTTATTTTATTTAATTCTGTCCAAATTGCTTCTTTAGTGACATCAAGTTTATTAGCCACATCTTCCACAAAAACAGATTTTCCTATTTCACTATCTATAACTAATATTAAAGGTAAAACTTTTTCTTGTATTTCTTTTGCTAATTTTCTTTTATCTTTTATATCATTTATTAATTTATCTAAATAATAATCAATTATATGTTTAGCGTTTTTCATTGCTTCTTGCCATTCTTTTTTATCTTTTGAAAGAACATCAGCTGGATCAAGTCCGTTAGATAAAGCCATCAATTTCACTTCCATTCCATTAGCTAAAGCTAATTTAGCAACTCTGCAGGCTGAATTAAATCCTGCTTCATCCCCATCAAAAGCAATAATAAGCTTATCTGATAATCTTTTTAATAATTGTATATGACCTATTGTTAAAGATGTCCCCGAACTAGCTACTGTATTATTATATCCAGATTGATGACACATCAATAAATCCATTTGTCCTTCAACTAAAATTGTAAAATCTATCTCTCTTATCTTTCTTTTTGCAAAATTATACGCATATAAAATATTTGATTTATTAAACAACAGTGTTTCTGGACTATTTAGGTATTTAGCTTGTTCAACATAATTTTGATTATCTTCTTCATTATCTCTTATAAAAGAACGTCCAGAGAAAGCAATGACTTTTTCTGAATTATCAAATAAAGGAAAAATTATCCTGTCTCTAAATCTGTCATAAAACCCTTCTTTTCCTTCGCGTTTTTTAATAAGACCTGCTTTTTCTATTTCTATATCAGAATAAGTATTATTTTTTAAAAAAGTATATAAATTTTGCCAACCTTTTTTTGTAAGGCCTAATCGGAATTGTTTAATAATACTGTCGTTTACCCCTCTATCCTTTAAATATTTTATAGCAACTGGATCCTCTTTTAAGTTTTTTTCAAAAAAAGTAGTTGTTTTTTCCAAGATATCATAAATTCTATTTTTCTCACTTACCTTTTTTTTATCTTCCCTTTTCAATTCTACACCTGCTTTTTCTGCTAATATTTTTAAAGAACTTTTAAAATCTATTCCTTCAAATTTTTCCACAAATGAAAAGATATCTCCTCCTTCACCACAACCAAAACATTTATATGTCCCTCTATCTGGAGAAACAAAAAAAGAAGGTGTTTTTTCATTATGAAATGGACAACAAGCCTTAAAATTAGAACCCGCTTTTTCTAATTTTATATATGTTCCCAGAACATCAACTATATTCAAATTATTTTTAATTTCTTCAATATTGGTCATAAATAAATAAAATTAAAAATTGTTATCTTTCATCCTTTGTTCAACAAATAATTAACCTAATCTTCGTTTTCACTCACATTTTCACCATCTTCCTTAACTCCTTGCACCATCTTCCATTTCTTACTTCCTTTAAAACCAGAACCAGCTGGAACAAGTCTTCCTACAATAACATTTTCTTTTAATCCAAGCATTTTATCTTCTGCTCCTCTCAATGAAGCATTTATTAACATTTTTGTAGTGTTTTGAAAAGAAACTGATGATAGAAAACTATTTCTAGAAAGAGAAACTTCCGTTATTCCCAAAGCTAATTGTTCAGCTTTGGCTTCTGTTAATCCTTTATCTTTAACTTTTGCATTAGCATCTCTTAATTGAGAATCTTCAACAACTGCCCCCACAGAAAGATTTGTATCCCCACTACTTTTAATCTTTCTTCTTGATAACATTTGCTTTATGATTACTTCTACGTGTTTTCGAGAAGTAGCTGCTCCTTGTAATTCGTAAATTTTTATTGTTTCTTTAATTATATACTCTTGAGTTTTTTCCTTTCCTGCATACTTAAATAATTCTGAAATATCAACAGAACCATCTGTTAGTACATCTCCTTTTTTAATTTTATCTCCAACCTTAACTAAAGACATTCTATTATAAGGTAAAATATACTCAGTTTCTTGTTTAGATTTAGTACCTGTAGAACGGCTTTCTATATCTGGAAGAATAATAATTTTCTTCTCTTCAGATTCATTTTCTATTACACTTGTCACTTCCCCATCTATCTTTGATACAATAGCAGGTATTTTAGGAGATCTTTTTTCAAAAATCTCTTCAACTCTAGGAAGTCCTTGTGTAATATCACCTCCTACTGAAGCAGTTCCCCCTGTATGGAAAGTTCTCATAGTTAGCTGTGTTCCGGGTTCACCAATAGCTTGAGCAGCGATTGTTCCTACAGCTTCTCCTAGATCTATTAATTGATTAGTTCCTAAATCAACACCATAACATTTTTGACAAATTCCTCTTGAAGTCTTACAAGTCATTGGAGATTTAACAGCTACTTCTTCTACATCCATCTCTTCAATAATTTTTGCATCATTCTTGGTAAGTAAATGACCTTTTTTAAATAAAACTTTTCCTTTTTTATCTTCCACATCTTTAGCTAACACTCTTCCATTTATATTTTTAGATAGAGATATTTCTATTCCAGAAATATTTTCTTTACTTAAAATAATATATTCTTTCGTTTTACAATCTTCTTCAAGAATAACTACATCTTGAGCTACATCAAATAATTTTCTTGTTAAATATCCAGCTTTAGCAGTATTCAAAGCTGTATCAGCCAAACCTTTTCTAGAACCATGAGTAGTCGTAAAATATTCAATAGGAGTTAATCCTTCTTTCAAACATGAAATAACAGGAAACTCAATAGTTTCTCCTGATGTATTTTGAATAAGTCCTCTCATTCCAGCCATTTGAGTAAATTGACCTAGAGATCCTCTAGCTCCTGAATTCCACATATTATAAGCAGATCCGTTTTCATCTAATGTTTCAGGAATAAGTTTTTCCAAATCATCTTTTGTATTATGCCAAATTTCTATGTTTTTTCTATGTCTTTCTTCTTTAGTAAGTAAACCTTCGTTATATTGAGACCATATTTCAGTTGATTTCTTTTTTGCATCTAGAATAAGTTTCTCTTTATCTTCAGGAATCATAATATTATCTATACCCCATGTAATTCCTGATTTAGTAGAATATTTGAATCCAAAATCTTTTATTTTTCCTAAGATTGAAGAAATATTATTAATACCATATTTTTCTATCAAAAGATAAGTTAGATTGGATAAATCTTTTTTACTAATAACTTCATTAATAAATGGATAATCTTTTGGTAAAATACTATTAAATAATAATCTACCTACTGTTGTTTCAAAAATCTCTTTATTAAATATTGAATATTTTTCATGATCAGGTGCCAAAATATTTATTTTTGCCTTCAAGTCTAATTCACCAAAATCATAATTTGTAATTGCTTCATTAACACTTGAGAAATATTTTCCTTCTCCTTTTGACCCTTCTTTTATCTTAGTCATCCAATAACAACCTAATGTCATATCTAATTTTGGTTCAACTATAGGTTCTCCTGTTCCTGGTTTCAAAATATTTTTATCAGCTGTCATTATTTCTTTTGCTTCAATTTGAGCTTTTTTGGTCAAAGGTAAATGAACAGCCATCATATCGCCATCAAAGTCAGCATTAAAAGCTGCACAAACCAAAGGATGAACTTGAATTGATTTACCTTCTATTAATAAAGGTTTGAAAGCTTGAATTCCCAATCTATGTAAAGTAGGAGCACGGTTTAATAGTACATATTTATTTTTAATGACATCTTCTAAGATAGCCCATACCTCTGAAGATTTTTCATCTATTAAACGATTTGCCCATTTTATATTATGAGCCAATTCATCTTTCAAAATTCTTGAAATAACAAAAGGTTTAAATAATTCAAGAGCCATTCTTTTAGGTAAGCCACATTGATCTAAATCTAAATGAGGACCCACCACAATTACAGAACGACCTGAATAATCAACTCTTTTTCCTAAAAGATTTTGTCTGAATAAACCTTGTTTACCCTTTAAATTATCAGCTAAAGATTTAAGAGGTCTTCTTTGGTATTGACTCATAGCACCACCAGTTCCTGTATATCTAATAGAATTATCTATTAATGAGTCAACCGCTTCTTGAAGAATTCTTTTTTCATTTCTTAAAATAACATCAGGTGCATTGATTTCTAATAATTTTTTCAAACGGTTATTTCTATTTATAACTCTTCTATATAAATCATTAACATCTGATGTAGCGTGACGACCACCACTTAATACAACCATAGGCCTTAATGCTGGTGGAATTACAGGAATATGACTAAGAAACATCCATTCTGGACGAACTCCTGATTCTATCATAGAACTAATCAATGCTAATCTTTTATTTAATTTAATTTTTTTGATTGAACCAGCTTTTTCTAGATCTTTTTCTAATTGTTCTTTTAACTCAACTAAATTAATTGTTTTACATATATCATAAATTGATTCAGCTCCTATACCCGCTTCAAACATTGCTCCATATTTAAAAGAATATTTATTATATAAAATTTCATCGAAAACAACTCCTTCCTGAATAGAATCTATATTTTTCTTAACTTCTACTAATAATTCTTTTATCTTAGTTTTAGTTTTAGTATCTAATAACTTTTTTATTTTTATTTTAAATTCAGAATCAACTTCTTTCAAAATCCTTTTTCTTTCTTCTTCGTTTACCTTTGTCACTATATAGCCAGCAAAATAAATAACCTTTCTTAAATCACCCATATTAATATCCAAAACTAAAGCAATTCTAGAAGGAATACTTTTCAAAAACCAAATATGAGACACTGGTGATGCTAATTCTATATGTCCCATTCTTTCTCTTCGAACAATTGATCTAGTTATTTCAACTCCACATTTTTCACACACTATTCCTTTATATCTAATTCCTTTATAGCGTCCACAATAACATTCATAATCCTTATCAGGTCCAAATATCTTTTCATCAAATAAACCACCTTTCTCACTTCTTTGTGTTCTGTAATTTATAGTTTCAGGCTTAGTCACTTCCCCATATGACCATTTTAGAATTTTCTCTGGTGATGCTAATTTTAAAGAGATAAAATCAAAATCAACACGAGCACCTTCATCATGTTTATGACTTGTTGCTGTGCGATCCTCTTTAATTGTTGGATTATTTTTTTGCATTTTTTTAAAATTTATTGGTTAATTACATCTAGAAATAATTTTGTAATAATGTATTAATTTATAATTGTCAGTAAATTTTTTTACTTTTTACTTTTCAAGTCAATATCAAGGGCTAATCCTCTTAAATTATTTACTAATACATTAAAAGATGCTGGTATATTCGGATCAGGTATTGCAGTCCCTTTTACGATTGCATCAAAAGCTGCCGATCTACCTACAATATCATCAGATTTTATAGTCAAAACTTCTCTCAAAATATGAGCTGTTCCATGACCCAATAAAGCCCAGACTTCCATCTCTCCAAATCTTTGACCCCCTCTTTGAGCTTTTCCTCCCAAAGGTTGTTGATTAATAAGAGAATATGGACCAATAGCTCTCATATGCATTTTATCATCCACCATGTGATGAAGTTTAAGCATATACATATAACCCACAGCTACTTCCTGATCAAAAGTTTCACCAGTTAAGCCGTCATATAAAGTCATTGTTCCATTTCTATTAAGCCCAGCTTTTTCTAATTCATCTTTAATTTCATCTTCAGTTGCTCCTGCAAAAGGAGGAACAACCGCTTGATAATTTAAAGTGTGAGCAGCCATTCCTAAATGTAATTCTAAAATCTGCCCCAAATTCATACGAGAAGGTACTCCTAATGGTGTTAAAATAATATCTACAGGTGTTCCGTCTGCCATATAAGGCATATCTTCTTCAGGAAGAATTCTTGAAATAACCCCCTTATTTCCATGTCTTCCTGCTAATTTATCTCCAACAGAAATATTTCTTAATTGAGCTATCTCAACATAAATTCTTTTTATAACACCTGGTTCGTTAATTTCTCCTTTATCTCTTGAAAATACTTTTACATTTATAACAAAACCTCTTTTACCACCTTTCACTCTCAATGAAGTATCTTTTACTTCTTGAGCTTTTTCTCCAAAAATAGATCTTAATAATCTTTCTTCTGGAGTTAATTGAGTTTCTCCTTTTGGTGTGATTTTACCAACTAAAATATCTCCAGGTTGAACCTCTGCTCCAATTCTAATAATTCCATCTTCATCTAGATTTTTTAATTTAGCTTCTCCAACATTTGGAATATCATGAGTTGTCACTTCTTCACCTAATTTAGTATCTCTAACATCTTCCACAAATTCTTCCACTTGAATACTGGTAAATTTATCTTCTTTAACTAAACGACTAGATAAAATAATAGCATCTTCATAATTAGCCCCATACCAAGACATAAATGCAATCAAAATATTTTGCCCCAAAGCTATTTGCCCTTGATCTGTAGAAGAAACATCTGCTAAAATATCACCTTTCTTTACTTTTTGATTTAAATCGACTAAAGGTCTATGGCTCATAGAGGAAAAATTATTAGTCCTCATAAAATTAATCAATTTATATTCTTTTTCTTTACCACTACTATTTTTTACTTTAATTGTTCTTCCATCCACATAAGAAATAACTCCATTTTCTTCTGCAATAATAATTCTTCCTGTCGCTCTAGCTGCATCTTCTTCAATTCCTGTTGCTACTAAAGGCATATCTGGTTTAATACAAGGGACTGATTGTTTTTGCATATTAGATCCCATCAAAGCTCTGTTAGCATCATCATGATTCAAAAAAGGAATCATTGATGTGACAACTGAAAATGCCTGTTTAGTAGAGACATCCACAAAATTTACATCCTCTTTTTTAACTAATCCTGGACTTCCTTCAATTCTAACATCAACCACATCATTTAATATTTTTCCTTTTTCATCTCTTTCAACAGTAGCATCTGCTATATTATATTTTTGTTCTTCTGTTGCATTCAAAAATACTATTTCATTTGTAATTTTTCCTTTTGAAACTTTAGCATAGGGAGTTTCTATCATTCCAAAATCATTCACTCGTGCGTAATTAGCCAATCTTAATATCAATCCAATATTAGGACCTTCTGGAGTTTGAACTGGACACAATCTACCATAATGAGAAGGGTGAACATCTCTCACATCTATACTAGCTCTTTCTCTAACTAATCCTCCTGGACCTAAAGCCGACACTGTTCTTAAATGTTCCAATTCCATCAAAATATTATCTTGATGCATAAATTGAGAAAGTTGGTTGGTAGTAAAAAATTCTTTAATCCTAGCTTGTAAAGGTCTAGTGCTAATAAATTGCATTGGTAATGTCACATCTACTCCAACAATAGACATTCTATCTTGAATATTTCTTTTAATTTGAAACATTCCTACTCTGAATTTTTGTTGAACCATCTCCCCAAAATATCGTAAACGACGAGAACCTAAATGATCAATATCATCTGGTAGAGCTTCTGGATTATTATTTAAACTTATTATATGTTCAATAGTTGTCACAATATCATCAATAGAAATATTTTTTCGCTGAAGTTCTTTTTTATCCATTGATTTACCAAATCTTTTATTAAAATAAAATCGTCCTACTTTATGTAAATCATATCTATCTTCGGCAAAAATAGCATTAACAAAAACTTCCGCATGGCTAGCAGTTGTTAATTCCCCATCTCTTAGTCTTTTATGAATTTCAGTAAATGATTCACTTCTATTTTTAGCAGGATCATTTTCTATACATTTTTTTATAATTTCTTTTGCTTCTTTACTCTTGAATAAAGAAATTATATCTTTACCTTCGGATGTAAAAATTCTTAAAAGAGAACTTATTGGGAATTTTCTTTTTCTATCTATTTTTACATAAATTAAACCATCAGGTTCAGAATCTATTTCTATCCAAGAACCTCTATAAGGAATAATTTTTGCTCCAAAATATTTTCCTCCTTTAATATCTTGAGCAGTAAAAAACATTCCGAATGACCTAGATAATTGAGGAACAATTACCCTTTCTATACCATTAATAATAAATGTTCCATGTTCTGTCATCATAGGAAAATCTGTCAAGAAAATTTCCTGTTCTTTTTCAATTTTTAATATTTTATTAGTTAGTTTTACCTTAGCTTTGATATTTGCTTGGTAAGATTGTTTATTTTCTTTAGCATAAAATTCATCAGTTTGAGATTCTTCAAACTCAAAATCAAGAAATTCAAATATAAATTTTTTACCAGAATAATCTTCTATAGGAGTAAATTCGGATAAAACCTCAGCAATACCATTTTTCACAAAATCTTTGTAGGAAAATAATTGAGATTCTACTAAATTAGGAAGTTCTGTTAATGATTTTCTATATTTTTTAAAAAACTTTTGTTCCCTTTTTTTTAGTTTTGTCATGTATTTAAAAAATTATATGCTCGCCTCCACACTAATCTTAACATTGTCCTTTGGACAAATTATTATATAAATTGTGTTATACAAAGATTATAATTAATCTTATATATTATTTATATAATATTGGGATTGATATGAGGGTTTGCTTTTTATATATACGATAATAATTTATTTTTATCTTTCCAGATAGAAATAAACACTACGACAACAAGAACACTACTCCTTTTATCGGATATACTGCTTATAATTTCGAGTGAGGACTAATAAAAATGATTATGTAATATTTATTTTTATTATGTCCGATCGATGGAATTATATGCTTGTTTCATATAATTTCGAGTGAGGACTAATAAAAATGATTATGTAATATTTATTTTTATTATGTCCGATCGATGGAATTATATGATTACTCCATATAATATATTTATAAATATCATCTCTATCGTAACTCAATAAAACAGACAAAATCTTATTAATGTAGATACTAACCTATAGTGTAAAAAATGTCAATAAGTTTTTAAACCTCCGGAGGTTCAACCTCCGGAGGTTTATCAATGCAATGTCAATATTTGATATAATTAAAAATCTCCGGAGGTTGAACCTCCGGAGATTTATATTTTTTCATTTTAATTATTCTTTCTTTTTTTCTTGTCCGACCTCAGGTTTAGGATCTTCAATTTTAACTTCTTCTGCAGGAGCTTCTACTATTTCTTCCTTTATTTCAGTAGATTCTTCAGTTGAAATTTCTTGAGATTTTTCTTCAACTACTTTATCCTCTTCTTCTTTATCCTTCTCTTTAACTATAGGAGACTTTTTAGGTAAAACATTTATTTTTTTTCCTTCAATTATCTTTTCGCTCACCATAATATTATGTACTGTATCAGATAATTGAGCTCCTTTTGAAATCCAATATTTTACCCTATCAGCCTTAATTTGCTTTATTTTCCTTATAGTATCGTAAAATCCAAGATTTTCTATAAAATTACCACTTTTGGGTCCTTGTCTGGAATCAGTTAAAATGACCCTATAAGATGGGTCGTGTTTTCTACCAACTCTTTGTAATCTTATCTTTAACATAGGCAATATACTAACAAAAACTTTATCTAAAAGCAATTCTTATTCTTTTAGACGCATTATAGGAAAGAAAACCGTATCTCTTAAATTAGACTTCTCTGTTAAAATAGCAACTAATCTATCAATTCCCATACCAAAACCTGTCATTGGAGGCATTCCATATTCCATAGCTTCAATAAATTCATTATTTAAATCCATAGTTTCCCTATCTCCTGATTTTTTTAATTCTGCTTGCTTTTCTAATAATTCTTTTTGAATCACAGGATCAACTAATTCAGCATATTGATTAGTAATTTCAGCCCCCGCAATTATCAATTGAGCAACTTCAGCCGTTCCGTCTTCGTTTTGTATTGCCAAAGGTTTTAATGATCCAGGATAATGAGTAACGAAAGTAGGATTGATTATTTTATTTCTAGAACTCTTTTTGAATATAAAATCTAACAAATTTCCATCAGAAATATTAGCAATTTCTTTTTTATCAAATCCTAATTTTAGAGCATTTTCTTCAATTTCTTTTCTACTAGCTCCCTTTGGATTCCAACCAGTATTCTCTTTTACTAAATCATTAAACCTTATTTTCTTCCATTTTGTGTCTAAATCAACTTCAACCTCATTATCATTTGAATCCTTAATCTTAAATTGCATTTTACCTATTATATCTTTAGCAATAATCTTTATCATTCTTTCTGTTAATTCAAGATTATATCCTAAGTTTTTATATGCTTTATACCACTCTAACATCGTAAATTCTTGCATATGAGTAGAATCCGAACCTTCATTTCTGAAGTTTTTCCCTATTTCGTAAACAGCAGGATAACCTCCTCCCATAATCATTTTTAATTCAGCTTCTAAAGAAATTCTTAACACCATATCAATATCGTAATCATTATGATGTGTTTTAAATGTATCAGCCATCGCTCCCGAAGCTTGGTTTTGTAAAATAGGAGTTTCCACCTCCATAAAACCTTCATTGTTCAAAATTTCCCTTATTTTTGAAATTATTTTTGTACGAGTTTTAAATAAATCAAAAGTTTCTTTGTCCATTAAAATATCCAAATATCTTTTTCTATATTTTTGTTCTATGTCTTGTAGACCATGCCATTTTTCAGGAAGAGGTCGTAAACTTTTAGAAATTATTCTCCAAGCTGAAATTTCAATAGATTGCTGTTCTTTTTTAGTCAAAAACAATTTTCCACTTACTTCTATAAAATCGCCAATATCAACTACTTCTTCAAAAAAGGCAAAATCTTTTTCACCAATGACATCCTTTTTTAATAACCCTTGAAAAACTTCTGTCCCATCTGAAAAATTAAAAAATACCAAAGCTCCTTGCGGACGCAAAGACATAATTCTTCCCACTAATTTTATTTCTAAACCCTCTTCAAATTTTTCAATAACTTCTTTTAAAGAATGAGAAAAATCCACATCAATAGGATAAGGATTCATTCCGTTTTTTTCTAATTTATCTTTTTTTTCTAATCGTGTTTGACGAATTTCTTCTAAAGAAGTCATGGTTTAGTAGGTAGAATATAGAAAGAAGAATGTGGTAGAGAAAAACTTGCAGAGCAAATTTTTTCACTACTTTCCACCTTCTACCCTCTACTTTCTACTTAATATTAATTATTTTATAACTTTGTTCGCTTTTGGGAGATTTAAAAGAGAATAATTCACCTTTTTTCTTACCTAACATCGCTTGAACTAAAGGAGAAGAAATTGAAATTTTATTTTCAGCCATATTAGCTTCCTGACTACCCACAATTAAATATTCTACAGAGGTTTTACTGTCACTTTTTTGAACAACAACATTAGCTCCTACTTCTACTTTAGTAAACACATCCCCTCTTACTATTTCAACATCTTTCAAGATAATTTCTAATTCTTCTATTCTTTTTTCGATATTGGCCTGATCTTCTCTAGCTTGATGATATTCAGCATTTTCACTTAAATCACCCAAAGACCTCGCCTCTTTTAAAGCAGTAGCTACTTCTTGTCTTCTTGTAGTTTTTAACAAACCAAGCTCTTCTTCTAGTTCTTTATATTTTTTTTTAGTTAAATATTCTTTCATGACGTTTTTGTGTTTTTTAAAATAATTTCAAAATTAATTATATCAATAATGATTATTATTACAAGCTCAGCACAATTTTTGACTCATAAATACTCAGGTGTATTCACATTCATCCATTCAAAAAGCTGTCGCATTATATAAAGCCCTCCGAGCTGATTCTCACTTGGTCCTTCTTCCATCATTGCAACAAAAGTATATTTAGGTTTATCAGAAGGGTAAAAACCAATAACCCAAGAATTTACTTTTTCATTATTTATCCCTCGTTCAGCAGTTCCTGTTTTAGCTGATATTTCTAAAAAAGGTAAATTTAAACCCAATGCTGTTCCTTCAGTGACAGCTTGTCGCATTCCTTGTTTTATTATTTCAAAATACTCTTCTTTGATATTTATTTTCTTATAATCATTGTTCTTAGTTTCTACTATCAAAATAGTTGGACGAAAAAGTTTACCTTCATTAGCTATTGCAGTCACAGCTCTAATTGCTTGCAAAGGTGTAATTTGAAAACCATATTGTCCAATAGCTGTATGATAAGTATTACCAATCAACCAATCTTCGCCGTCAAAAACTTCAGCTTTCCATTTAGGATTTGGAATAACTCCTCTTTCTTCAATAAAAGCTTCAATTCCAGTTTCTTCACTAAAACCAAATAATTTAACATACTCATTAATTCTATTAATACCTAAACCTGTCTGATCTTCATACCCTCCACCAATCGCGTAAAAATAAACATCAGAAGAAACAGCAATTGCTTCTCTCATATCTGTCCAACCATGAGCTTTCCAATCTTTAAAAACTGTTTTCAGTTCTGGATAATAAGGATTGGGAATAAAAATAGAACCAGTACTCAAAATACTTTTGTATGGACCAATAATTTCTTCATTTAAAGCAGCTAAAGCCAAAAAAGGTTTAACAATTGAGCCTGGAGTAAAAAGTCCCATAGTAGCTCTGTTCAAAAACGGCTTATTTTCATTTGATAAAAATTTTTCAATTTCTTCTTTATTTTCTCCGTCAGATATTGTTTTTAAATCATATTCAGGGAAAGATACCATGGCTAAAATTTCACCGTTTTCAACACCCATAAGAATACTCACTCCCCCCTTAAAGCCAACATCTCTAGATAAGTCAGAAATGAAGGTATATAAAATATCTTGAATTCTAGCATCAATAGATAAGGTGATATTTTCTCCACTTATAGATGATTTTATAAAAGATTCTGATTTTATATTAGAAAGAGCATCTTTTTCTATTATTTTTAATCCATTTTCACCATTCATTTTTTCATTAAAAAAATTTTCTATACCACTTTTTCCTATGTATTCTTCTTGAAAATAATTACCACCACTATCTTTTAATGGATAACTAACATAACCTAAAATATGAGCTAAACCTTTGTAATCTGAATATTCTCTTTTATAAAAATCCTGATCTTCTTCTTTTAAGGCTGAATTCCAAACTAATTCTTTTCCATTTCTATCATAAATAATACCTCTTTCTGAAAAGATAATAGAATGTTCTAAACGATTATTATTTCCTCTTGTTAAAAAATACTCTCCTTGATTTAATTGTAGATCTCTAATTTTAAAAGTATATAAAAATAAAATTAAAAGAAAGAAAAGTCCTAAAAAAATTATAGGCTTTCTTGATATAGTTTTTTCCATTTGCCCCTCAAATTGATGAGTATCAAAACTAGGTAAATTACTTGAATCTAAAAAAACATTATCTAAACTGATATCTTCTCTTGATTTCAGATTTTTTCTCTTCATTTTCCTCTTCATCTTTCCATTCTAGCATATTTCCTCCTATTCTAAATCTCCGGAGGTTCAACCTCCGGAGATTTAAATTCGTAATTGTTTTTTTATTATTGGACTCAAGAAAAAAAACAAACATGCAAATATAAAAAATACAGGTAAATTCAAAAAAATATCCCTAGGAACTGAATACAATAAATCTGCAATTAAAGCTATTATCAGTCCTTCATAAAATGAAGGAAATTTAACAAAAAAGAAAAATAATAAAAAAATAAAAAACCACCAAGGTAAAACAAAAACACCTAAAAAAGATATAGTAACTGCTATTATTCTTGTAAAATTTGAACCCATCTTAATTCAAAAACATTAACTGGACTTTTAAATAAAATACTCTGAAAAGGATCTTCTGGATAAGTAATTATTTCTTCAACTTTACCTAAAATTATTAAATCCATCTCAGGAAAAGTAATCATATCACCTTTATTCACTTTTATCCCTTGAGGTAATTTTATCTCAAAAACTCCTCCTCCCTTTCCTTTAGCTTCACTAATAATTTTATTAAAACCTATTGCTACATTTAATTCATCTTGAAAATATGAGTATAATTTTACTTTTGAAGAATTTGAATAAACTTCTTCTATCTCTCCAATAACCACATTTGTTCCTGCTAAAACTCGATCTCCTTTCTTAACTTTATCTGATTCTCCTATATCTAATATAAAAGAATCATACAAGGATATTTTAGGTTTAGAAATAACATTGGCTAAAATAAATTTACGATCATCTATTTTCATCCCTAATAATTCTTTTAATTCTTTATTTTCTGCCAAAATTAAATTTTTATTTATCAATTCTATATTTATATCCCATAATTCTTGTTTCAAAAATGAATTTTCTTTTACTAAATTAGTTTTAAATTCAAAAAACGAAGTAATATCTTCAACAAATAAAAATAATCCATTTTTAATCTCAAAAAAAGGATAACTGACAAATTGAATAGAGTTTGCTAAAAAAGATAATTTTCCAAAATAAAAAGACAAAATCAACAATAACAAAACAACCAATGACAATACCTTTTTCTTTACAGTTATTTTTCTATGAGGTTTTGAGAGGTATACCATCTTCTTCTTGAATAAGAATATCTTTAAACTTAAATAAATCAGCTAAAATTATTCCTGTACCACGAGCAACTGATGTTAAAGGGTCGTCTACTACATAAACAGGAACTTTTATTACTTCCTTTAAAAGAACATCAAGGTTTTTTATTAAAGCCCCCCCTCCTGTAAGATAAATACCTCTATTTAAAATATCAGATATAATTTCAGGCGGAGTAGTTTCTAAAACATCCTTTATAGCATCTAATAAAAGTACGATTGATTGTGAAACGGCTTTTCTTATATGAGTATCATTTACTTTAACTTCTTTAGGTAATCCTGTCACCAAATCTCTACCTCTTACTGTTGTTTCCAATGCTTCGTCTAAAGGTATTACAGAACAAATATCCATTTTTAATCTTTCGGCAGTTTTTTCACCAATTAAGATCTTAAATTGACTTCTCATATACTGAATAATATCTTCATTAAATTTATCTCCTGCCACTCTTAAATTTTTAGAATTAATAACTCCTCCTAAAGATATAATTGCTATATCAGTGGTTCCTCCACCGATATCAATTATCACACTACCTATAGCTTCTTTAATAGGTAAACGGCTTCCAATAGCTGCCACCATTGGTTCTTCCACAATATGAACATTTCTAGCCCCAGCATTTTTAACGGCATCTTTTACTGCTCTTGTTTCCACATTAGTAATTCCAGAAGGAATACCTACCAAAACTCTTGGACCGAGTATCTTTTTTGAATTTTTCTGAGCTTTGTTTAGCAAATATATAATCATTTCCTCTGTCACTTCAAAATCAGAAATAACACCATCAACTAAAGGTTTTATGGCTGTAATATGAGCAGGGGTTCTCCCTATCATTTTTTGAGCTTGTAGACCCACAGCTACAACTCTTCCTGTCTTGCTATTTAAAGCTACAACAGAAGGTTCATTCAACACAATACCCCTATCCTGTACGTAAACTAAAGTATTAGCTGTTCCTAAATCAATTCCTATATCATTAGAAAAAAGATTTTTTAACTTTTTTTTTATTTTTTTTATAATCTTTTTCATACAGATTAATCAATTTTTGAAATTATTTCTTCAATCTTAATAATATCAGATTTATCTTCATTTCTTTTCTTTAATTCAACTCCTCCGCTCTTTAAACTTTTTTCGCTAATTATTATTCTATAAGGAATACCAATTAAATCAGAATCTTTGAACTTTTCTCCAGCCGAAACACCTTCTCTATCATCAAATAAAACTTCAATTCCTTTCTTAATTAAATCGTCATAAATCTCTTTTGATTTTTGATTTTGGTCCAAACTCAATAAATGAACTCTGAAAGGAGCAACTGATTTTGGCCAAATAATTCCTTTGTCATCTGAGAGAGTTTCAACGATTGTTCCCAATACTCGTCCTAAACCTATTCCATAACAACCCATCAAAACAGGTTTCCTATTTCCATCTATATCTTTATATTCCAATCCAAAAGGATCAGAAAACTTTGTTTTTAGGTCAAAAATATTTCCAACTTCAATTGATTTTTTTTCTTCAAAATCATCTCCTTCACATTCTGGACATTCCTTTTGCTTATCAATAATTTCTTTATTTATAGCCACGGAACATTTTTTACAAATATAAATCACATCTTCTCCTGTAGAAGATATAGTTTGAAATTCATGGGAATATTTTGAAAAACTTCCTCCCGAAGCAAAAGCAATATGCGTTAACTCACCAATTCCAACTCTGTCAAAAATATTTATATATGCTTCTTTAGCTTTTTGATAATATTCTTCAAAATCTTCTTTTGTACTATGAAATGAATACAAATCTTTCATTATAAATTCCCTTCCTCTCAGAATTCCTGATTTAGCTCTGACTTCCTTTCTAAACTTATTTTGAAAATGATAAACAGAAAATGGTAAATCTCGGTAAGAAGATATGAAAGGTTTTGCTAACGGAACAACTATTTCTTCATGAGTAGGACCCAAAGCATTTTCTCTTTCCAACGAATCCGTCACTTTATATAAAACATCCAAAGAATCCCATCTTCCTGTTTTTTCCCAATTTTCTTTTGGATGTAGGGAAGACATTAGAAGTTCTTGACCACCAATAGCATTTATTTCTTCTCTTATAATATTTTCAATTTTTTTTAAAACTTTTAAACCCAAAGGTAAATAAGAATAAACCCCTGCCATTTCTTTATTAATAAAACCAGCCCTAATTAATAATTGAGCATTTTTTGCAATTTCATCTTTAGGGGTCTCCCTTCTAGTTTTTGTAAATAATTTACTTTGTTTCATATAAATATAATATTACCTCATTATGATAATTTTATCAAAATAAAATAAACCTCCGGAGGTTCAACCTCCGGAGATCTGTTTACCAGACAGGTAGGTTTAAAATAAAAAAAAGGCAGATTATTTCTGCCTTTCTCTCTAAATTTACTACTAACATTAAACTCGCCCAAAACAAGAAGGTGAGCCCCATTGGCTACTGAAAAGTTTTTCTCCTCCTAAACCTAATCTTATTTTTCCTTCACGCAATAAGATATGAGGTATTTTGTTACGTTTCTCGTATCGCGTCCCAATACAATCAAGGTAGCAGTTTCTAAGAATTTCAGGATAATAAAAAATAACACCCATTCCCTCAGCAAGAGTAAGTGGGGATCTTTTTACTCTTTCAATAAGCAACTCGGCTATCTGGGGAGGGGTACCTTTAGTATACATCCCAATTTCAACACCATAAATAAAATATGGCTCGTCTGGTAAATTTTCAGCAATATCAAACAGGTTCTCTTCAATAAGCGAACCGCTAGATCCTCTCACCTTTTTTATCTGATCTCTCAGATTAATTATCTTAAACGGTATAATTGGAACAAATTCAAGAAATTTTCTAGGAATTTTCACTTCGGAAACCTTACTTAACAACTCCATTTTCTTTCCTCGAAAAACATCCAAAATTTCCTGTGGAAAGCTACAAAGATCAAGATATCCCATATATTTTTCAAATAACTCTGACAAAATGTCGTTATTCTCGTTCATATCACCAACTCCTTCAAAGATTAAATTTTACTAAAGAAAAACAATACTGCTTTATATAATATAGATATTATATCTATTTATCAACCCTCATACCAATAATCTTATTACAGCTTTATATTTATAAAATTCAGAAAGATTATGTCTCTCCAAATTTATTTTTGATTTATAATCTGTGGAGATCGCACCTCCCGTCTTCATAATCATCTCCGGAGGTCCAACCTCCGGAGATTGTGGAATCGGAGGTTGGACCTCCGATTTCAGAACCTCCGATTCTAAAAACCTGATTAACAAAAACTGCACAAAAACCACGGTCGTAGTTTTTGTGCAGTAAATAAAAAAATAAAATGTACTTTTTTATTTTTTAGAAAAATTTAGAAATATCACTAATGGTGATAATCAACATCAAAAGTATTAGAAATAAAAACCCAGCTAAATTAAAAACATTTGCTAATTTTGATTTGATAGGAGTACCTTTTATAGCCTCAATCAAAACAAATAAAAGACGCCCACCATCAAGAGCAGGAATAGGAATCAAATTTATCACAGCTAAATTTATAGAAATAAGGGCAATGAAACTTATCAAATACAGAAAACCAAAATCAAAAGCAGTTCCTACCATAGAAATTATTCCAATAGGACCAGATATTTGAGATAAATCACTATTACCTGTAAAAATTCCTCCCACAAAACTACTTAAACCAATTATTGTTGCTACCGATAAAGAGGCTGTTGTTTTAGCTCCTTCTATTATTGCAAGATGAATAGGGAAATCAACAATTCCCATTATGTCCAAAGATACACCTATGGCTGATTTACCTTCAATTAAATCATCCTGAGGAATAAGATTGGTTAAATTAGTCTCCCCCCCTCTTTTATACAAAACTTCAATTTCTTTTTCTCCTCGAGTGGCAATAAAACCCGTAACATCTTCAATGTTTGTAAAATCTTGAAGAGATTCAATTCCATCATTTAAATATAAAATATTATCACCTACTTTCAAACCTGCATTATAAGCAGGAGAATCTTTTAAAACATTAATTAAAACTAAAGCAGGATCCTGTATTGATTCATTTTCAAATTGACTAGCAGAAACAGGCATTCCAGAAACAAAAGCCATAGAAAAAAGAACCCACGCCAACAAAAAATTAAAAAATACTCCAGCTGCTAACACCAATGCTTGTGCTTTTTTAGATTGATTAGTAAAACGTCTGTGAGAATTCTTTTCTTCTGAACTGTTTGATTCAAGATAATCTTCACCAAATATTTTAACATAACCACCAAAAGGAATGGCTCCAATAGAATATTTAGTTTCTCCTTTTTTAAAACTGAAAATATGAGGCGGAAAACCAATAGAAAATTCCTCAACCAACATCCCTGATTTTTTAGCAAAAATAAAATGCCCTAATTCGTGAACTAGGATAAGAAACGCAAGAACTATAATAAAGATTAAAATAGACATAATAAAAAATCAAAATAAATGATTCTTAATTCTAACAAAATAATTAACTTAAAGCCATAAACCTTGTTTCACTTAATTTGTTTATTACTTTAAAGTTTTTGCTTTTTTCATTATCATTTTGATTTTTGATATTTGGTTTTTGCATTTTAATCCTTTATCTCTTTCTCCTTTTTCTCAAATAATTCAACCAAAACCTTCGTTTCATCATCAATAATTTTTTGCATTTCATCTTTCAATCTAAATTTATCATCTTGAGTGATTTCATCCTTTTTTTCTTTATCTTGGATATCATTCCAAACCTTATCTCTCTCTACTCTTAAAGAAATTTTAGCCTGTTCTAATTTATCTTTAGCATTTTTTACAAGTTCTACCCTTCTTTCTCCTGTCAAATCCGAAAAAGATAATCTAATTCCCTTATCATCTACCGCTATTGAAACTCCTAAATTTGCATTTATAATTGCCTTTTCTATTTCTTTAATCTGCGATTGATCCCAAGGACTAATTCTTAAAGTTTTAACATCTTCTATTGCAATATTAGCTAATTGGTTTATCGGAGTTAATACACCGTAATTTTCTGATTTTACATTATCCAATATAGAAATAGATATAATTCCTGTTCTAATATTAGAAAATTCTTTAATTAACCAATTTTTTATATTATTAATATCTTCTTTAAATTTTATAAAATCATACATAAATTTTACTTTCTATTTTTAATTTAATAATTTATTAATCTCTTTTATTGTACCTTCTAATTTATCAAGAGATATACCTAATAAATTAAACAATCTTTCACCTCCTTTTAATATATCTCTACATAATACAATATTATTTTTTAAAAATATTTGTTTATCCTTTGAGCTTAATGTTTTTAATGTAGTTAAAGGATATAACCCTGATTCAGTAATTAGTTCTTGTAAATTACCTCTTTTCGGATAATTCCAACTCATTAAATGCAAGTCTGGATGACACTCAGCATATTGAATACCATTGGTAGTAAATTTCGTATTAGTAATAAGCCATTTTTCTATCTTTAAACTCTTGTTTATATTTCCGTAGAATTCACCCTTACTTATATCATCAAACCTCTCTTTTACATACAAAACTACCTTTAAATCTGATTTAATTCCTTGACGATTGTGAAACTTTATTTCACCAATTAAAAATTTTTCCTCATTTTCAGCTAAAATATCAACTTCATGTTGAACACATAAACCACCAATTGTTTGTCTTAAACGAACTTTAAAACCCAAAGCTTTAAAAATAGCTCCAACAAAATCTTCAAAAGCAAAACCCTGAGGACCCAACTCCATAACAGCCTTTCTCAAAGAATATTTAATTGCAGGAGTAGCGGCACCAACATTAAGTAATCTAAAAGCTTGACGATAAATCTCAGCAGTTGTCATACCGTCTTTTAATTCACTTTTAATTACCCTAATTATTTCGGTAATTATTTTAAAATCAGCACCTGCCCTTTTCATTGAAGCTTCCAGTTTTTTCTCATCAAAAAGTTCTTTATCACCATTAGCTTTTACAATATATATTTGTTTCTTTTCGTTCACACTTTTATTATATCAAAAGTATAATTATAAAACGACTATCATATTCCTTGACAATTATATATTTAATAGCTATATTATTATCAAAGTTTTTATTGAAAATCAGATATTCTTTAGGGGGATATATGAAAAAGATAATATTATTAATTCTTGCTTTTTCATTTATTAATTCTTCAGCTCATGCTGTTGAATTTTGGGAAGGAGTTGAAAATGGTAGTTCAGGTTTGCTTGGTGCAATTGCAGTAGGTATATCACATGAATTTGCTCATCATTTAACAGCCAGAGCTTATGGGGTGGATATAGAATGGAGAAATAACCCTTTATTTGGAAAAAAAGGGATGCCAATGCACTTTATATATGTTCTACCTGAGGATATTCCTGATTATAAAAAAAGAAGGATTTGTTTGGCAGGGTATATTTCTGACATTTCTTGGGCAACTTATTTACTGTCTGATGATAAATGGAAAAATAGTTCTTTTTCCACTGGAGCTATGATGTGGGCAATTTTTTATCCTATTTTTAATGTAGCTATAAACGGGAAACATAATGAGATTCATTCTAACGGTGAATATACCGATTTTTATGGTATAGAGAAATCTGGTGGTAATACAAAATTAATAGGAGGGATTATCATATCGGCTACTATCTTAAATTGTATTCAAATAAAATACCCTATGTCAACATGGGAGATCTATCCTATTATTGGTTTTGATTATAGAGGAGTTGCTGTTACCGTGAAATTTTAATAATTGACTTAAATATTAATATTTAGGTCAGATATTTTATTTTAAAATCTTAAAACCTGACTTAAATAATAATATTTAAGTCAGTTTTTTTATTCTAAAATCTACAAAAGAAATCTTCAGGGGGTTTAACCTCTCCAGATTTTAATAATAATAACACTTATCACAAAACATAATTTATTTTCTTAATGAAGAATTCTAATTTTCAATTTTCAGTGAATTTTTAAACCCAAAATCAATCCATTGGTTGAAAATTGTGAATTGGAAATTGAGAATTATTAGTTTAGACTTTCAACCTTATGAACTTTACGAACTTTTGACTAATTTATAACCCCTCCCCCTAAACAAATATCTCCATCATAAATAACGACAGACTGACCTTCTGAAGCTGTTTTTTGAGTTTTATCAAAATTAATTATTAATTTTCCTTCCTTTTCTTTTAAATTACACAATAATAGTGACTGCCTATACCTTATTCTAGCTAAATATTTTTTATTTATATCAGGACTTTTCCCAGATATCCAATTAACATTACTCAACTCTATTCCCCCACCCTTAACCCCAATCTCCGGAGGTTCAACCTCCGGAGATTGATTATCTGAAACAATCAGTGTATTTTTTTCAAAATCTTTCCTTATTATATAATAAGCTTTATCATCAATCCTCTTTTTTGTAATTTCAAATCCGTGTCTTTGTCCTAAAGTATAATAATATACACCGTCATGTTCACCTATGGTTTCTCCTTTTTGATTCAAAACATTACCTTTTTTTCTTGGAATAAATCTTTCTAAAAACTCTTTCATATCTACCTTCCCAACAAAACACAAACCTTGACTTTCTTTTTTTTGAGCAGTACTTAAATTAAATTTTTTCGCCAATTTTCTTACTTGTGGTTTTGTATATTCACCTATAGGAAATACACAATGTTTTAATTGTTTTTGAGTCAAAGTCCATAAAAAATAAGATTGATCTTTGTTTCCATCTATACCCTTTAAAAGCTTTCCCTTTTGTAATCTAACATAATGACCAGTAGCAATATAATCAGCTCCTTTTTCTAAAGCAAATTTTAAAAATCCACCAAATTTAATTTTCTTATTACACATCACATCTGGGTTAGGTGTCCTACCTTTTTCATATTCATTGATCATATAATCAAAAACTTCCTTTTTGTATATATCCTCCAAATCCAAATCCAAAAAAGGAATATCTAAAGTAGCACAAACTCTCATCGCATCTAAACGATCTTCCATCCATGAACATTCCACAAAATCCGGTTGCCAAACCTTTATAAAAACACCAACTACATCATAGTCTTGTTTTTTGAGTAAAGCAGCAGTTAAAGAAGAATCCACTCCTCCCGACATACCTACAAACACCTTTTTCTTTCCTTTTTTTCTATTCATATATTAAACATAATAAAAAAATCCGTGAAATTCAACCTTTTTTGAATTTACCTCCGGAGGTTCAACCTCCGGAATATCTATAAAAATCAAAATTATTTGATTTCATCTATTATATCTTTAAAATTATTATCTTTTTTCAACCAACTTTTTAATTCTTCTTGATATTCTTTTGAACTCCCCAATGTATCCAATAAAAATTCTTTTGAAATTACTGATGGAAAATTCTTTTTTCCAATATAATCATGTAAACTACTCCACCTATAATTTTTCAGAAACTCCCAATCTCCGGAGGTTGAACCTCCGGAGATTTTAATAGGATTTAAATGTATATACATAGGAAGATATAAAAGATGACTTTCTTCTTCAACTAAAACAGCTTTAAATCTTCCTTGGAATAAACAACCTACCCTATCATATTTCTGATTAAAACTCATAGTAAACCCTGTTCCTATTTTTTGCAAAAACCTAGATATACCATCATCCACTAATTGCCTCAATAATAAATGATAATGATTCGGCATTAATACAAAAGCTAATATTTCAACTAACGGTTCTCTTTCATTTTTATTATTTTCTCTTTCAACCTCCGTAGATTGAAAGATACTATTTTTTAATTTAGAAACAGGATTTACATCATTGAATTCATAGAGATTATGAATAAATTGAAAATAATCATGATCATCTAAAAAGATATTCCTTTTCTCTACTCCACGATTATAGATATGATAAATATGGTTATTTAAAAAAGAGGGTTTTTTCATAGAAATAAATTATTTAATTAATAAACTTCTGGAGATCTTGTCCCTCTAATATTTTTTTTAAAACCTCCGGAGGTTGAACCTCCGGAGATTTTCTGGAGAGGCTCAACAACCTCTCCATATTTACCTCCGGAGGTTCAACCTCCGGAGGTTTTATTTTCCTATTGAATCATTAAGTATTTCTTTGGCTTGTTCTGGAGTGGGAACTTTACCATGCCAACGATAATCACCCTCAAATTCTTTAAAACCTTTACCAGCAATAGTATTAGCTATAATAATTATTGGTTTATCTAAAACCTTTTTTGCATCTTCAATCGCACCTATAATTTCTTCAAAATTATGACCATCTATTTCCATAACACTCCAATTAAAAGATTCTAATTTATTTTTAAAAGATTCTAAAGGCATAACATCCTCAGTATTTCCACTAATTTGTATATTATTTCTATCTACTATAGCAATAAGTTTATTTAATTTTTCTTTACCAGCCAACATTAAGGCCTCCCAAGTTTGTCCTTCCTGAAATTCACCATCAGACATCAAACAATAAAAATATTTATCATCAGAATTTTGAAAATTTACATTTATACGATGAGCCAGAGCCATACCAATTGCCTGCGAAAGCCCTTCACCAAGGGGACCAGAACTTGTTTCTAAACCTTTTAACCATTCTTTATGAGGGTGACCTTGTAAAGGGGACCCTAATTTCCTTAATGTTCTTAATTCTGATTTTGGAAAAAACCCAACCTCAGCCATTACAGCATAAAGAGCTGGGCAAGTATGCCCATGAGAGTAAATAAGATAATCTCTATCTTTCCAATCGGGATTTTTTGGATCATATTTTAAAATATTAAAATATATTGCTACCAAAATTTCCACCATATCAAGAGATCCTGCTGTATGACCAGAACCAGCCTCTGAAATCATTTTAATAATTTCTTCACGAATAGTTTTTGCTATTTTTTTTAATTTTTCTTTTTCTTCTTTAATCATATTTTTTTAATTTGATAAATTTTCAAATTCTTTTATTTTTTCCAAGATTTCTTGAACTGAACCTGCTTGCTGACAAGCAAAGTTATTTTTCCCAAAAATCGCCGAGCCAATCACCAAACGATTTGTACCAGCATCAATTAATTTCTGAGCATTTTCTAAATTAACCCCACCATCTACTGATATAATCATATCAGGATTTTCTTTTCTGTATTCTTCTATTTTATTTATCACATCAGGGTTAAAAGTTTGTCCTTGATATCCAACATTATCTATCCCCATAAATTGAATAACATCAATATTTTCTAAATACTGAAAAATATCTTCAGTAGAAGTTTTTGGTTTCAAAGATATACCTAATTCTATATTTGAATTAAAATCCTTTAACCATTTGTTAGAAAGTTTTGATTCATGATGAAAAATTATTCTACCTACATCTAATTCACGCCAAATTTTAAAATCTTCTTCATCTTCAAAATCAACAATAACATCTATTTCAAAATTAAAGTTAAATTTACTCAAAATAGGTTTCATTTGAATTATTATTTCATGAATAAATGCAAAAGATTTTTCTGAAAGAGAAATTAAACCACCATAAGTAATATCAACCTGAACCGTTGGTTTATCAGTACCCAACTTAGCATAAACTTCTTTTAAAGAATTTAATTTGTCTTCTAATTCTTTTAAATTTTTAGGAAGAATTGCTGGAATTATTTCTATTTGTCTTTGCTTCATATCATTTTACACCCTGTCTACCGGCAGACAGATTTAAACATCTATTTTATTAATTCTACGAAGATGTCGTTCATCTCCAGAAAATGGGGTTTCTAGCCATAATTTAACAGCTTCTTTAGCATCATCCGAAGAAATAAATCTTGCTCCTAAAGATAAAATATTAGCATTATTATGCTCACGAGATAATTTTATAATCTCTAAATTATGAGCATAATAAATTACCGCATAAACATTTTTCAAACGATTAGCAACAATAGCCTCCCCTTGCCCAGAACCTCCAATTACAATTGCTTTTAATTTCTCTGGGTTTTTTGAAACCTCATCAGCTACTGGTTTTATAAAATCAGGATAATCATCTTCTGATTGATATTCAAAAGGACCTTTATCTTCAACCTCAAAATTTAATTCTTTTAAATAAGAAATTATTTCTTTTTTTAATTCAAAACCCGCGTGATCTGATGTAATTAATATTTTCATAATGTTTTTAAAATATGTTTAATGAGTGTATTGGCATATCCCATTTCATTATCATACCAAGCAATTACTTTCACTAAATTACCGTCAACTACTTTTGTAAAAGATAAATCTACAAGAGAAGCATAAGGTTTATTTATAATATCAGAAGAAACTAATAATTCATCTGTCACACTAAAAATCCCCTCCCATACTTTATCTTTAGAAACCTCCTTTAAAATATTGTTTATTTCCTCCTTATTAGTGTTCTTTTTTGTAATAAAAGTTAAATCTATCAAAGACCCTAAAATCACAGGAACTCTCATTGCCATACCATCAAATTTACCAACCAACTCTTTTATAGCCAATGTAGTGGCTATGGCCGCTCCAGTTGTTGTAGGTACTATATTTTGAGCTCCAGCCCTCCCTCTCCTAAAATCTTTTTTATTAGCTGAATCTACTATTTTTTGAGAAGCTGTATAAGAGTGAATAGTATTAAGAATAGCTTTTTCAATTCCTATTTTCTGATTTAATATATGTAAAATAGGACTAACGGCATTCGTGGTACAAGAGCCATTAGCACTTATCTGGCAAGTTTTTAATTCATCATCATTCACTCCCATCAAAACAGTTTTTCCTAATTGACTATAATTAGGAGCCTGAATTGTATCAGTATTTTTATCAGCAACAGAAACCTCATCTTTAGCCGGAGCAGTTAAAATTATTCTTTTAGCACCAGCTTTTATATGAGCACTAGATTTTTTATAAGTATTAAAAATTCCTGTCGCTTCAATAACAATATCTATATCTAAATCCTTCCACGGTAAATATTGAGGATCTGGCTCATTAAAAAATTTAATTTCTTGATTATTTATTTCTAAAATATCTTTAGATTTTATTTTTAAATCAGCATCCCAAAAACCATAAGAAGTATCGTATTTTAGTAAATATACTAAATTGTCTAAATCAGTCAAATCATTTATTGCTACAATTTGAATTTGGTTTTCCTCTTGGGCTAACTTAAAAAACGCTCTACCAATTCTTCCTAAACCGTTTATAGCCACTCTAATTTTTTTATTATTATTTTCCATACTAACTTAATTAAAAATTTAAACCTTTTAATTTAATTGGAAAAATTTGCTCTGCAAATTTTTCCCATTTTAAACTTTATAAATTTTTGATTTACTTTGGCCTATGATCATCAAAATAATTAACCATAAAAGAAATAAAACTACCTCGTTTATAATTCAAATCCACCTCTTCTGACCTTGAATAATCTGATTCACTACTAATAATATTCCCTAATTGGTTTGAAATATTATTAGAAATATTTTTAAATTTAATCTTTTTCATAATTTTGGAAAAAACATTATATGACTTATCTGCTGCAATACCTAAAAGAGAAGAATTATTATCTTGTACCGATATAACATTACCTAATAAATTATTCATACCAATAGCTTTGATTATAGTAGCCCCTTGTTCTATCACCACATTCACAGATTCTTCAACAACATCTTCAACAATTTCCGATACATCAGACACTTGTTCAATAACTTCATCTACTACATTTTCAATCATTTCAGGTATATCTTCTATTATTTTTTCTTCAACAAACTCAACAACCACATCCACTACATCAAATACAGGTTCTTCTGCTTCTTCCTCACCTACCACATCTTCAGCAGAGGTGGTTTCTTCAATCAATTCTTCAATAGTTGTTGTACCTAGGTCTTCTATTATCTTTTCTTCACCTTTTTCTTTTTTATCCTTTTCTTTTTCTTCTTCCGCCACACCAGAGTCTTCAATGTCGGCAGGTTCCTCCTCGTCAATTATTATTTCAGGTTCTTCAATAATCACTTCTGGATCTTCCTCTGTCACGCCAGAGCCTTCAGTGTCGGCGGACTCAACAATAGGTTCTTCTTCTGGGACTTCTGGTATTTCACCATAATCATAAATTATAACTTCTCTAGTCACTTGAGCTGTGTTATTTGCTTCATCAATTGCTGTATATGTCACAAAATACGAATCCGCTTTCGTAGTATCCACCACATCACCTCCAGTTTTAACACCCAAAGTCCCACTAATATTATCAATAGCATTAGCTCCTAAATCAAGATAACTTGAACCAAGTTGTATTAAAGCAGGATTATTACCAATTATAGTGATAACAGGAGCTTCATTATCAACTCCATCAATTTCCTTTGTCACGTCAGAGCTTTCAGTGTCGGTGGGCTCTTCAACCTCCTCAATTTTCTCCTTCGTCAAAACCGCTAATTCTTCTTCTACAATTACAGGGATATAGCCACTAAAATCATTCAAACTTGTATCAAGAATCTTACCTATTAAACTATCATAAACTGAAGCCGTAGCTTTTTTCTTTGCACCTTCAACAACATCAGCAAGAAGTTTATTTCTTTGAATTTCTTGTACTTCTTTCAAAAAAATCATTTCATTATCAACAACTTCACTTAATTCATCTGAAAGATAATTTCCTAAATCTCCATCACCTAAAACATCTTTAGTAACCACTAAAGTATTTTCTTTCAAAACAACAATCCAAACTCTATCTTTTATTTCTAAAGAACGAAATGTATACAAAACATAAAAACTATAATCATCTTCAGTCACTTCTTTAATCTGAAGATTGGCATCAAATGTATCAAAATTTGTATTTAAGATAAGAGAAACATCTAATGGCTTTATTTCTTTTTCAGGTTTTATAGGATTTACAGAGCGAATAATAGGCTCCACTAATTCTAACTCAACATCAATTTGAGTTGAAATTACAGGCTGAACATCCGATGTATCAACAAATAAATTACTATCTGCATCTGAGCTCGGCCTACGAAATATAATTTCTTTTGGATCCTCATCTCTTTCAAAATAAATAATCTCATCTTCTTCAGATTCATCAGTCACGCTAGGTGATTCCTCAATAACAGATTCTTCAATTTCAGATTCAGATTCATCAGCCATATTAGGTAATTCTTCAACAACAGATTCTTCAATTTCAATTCCTTCTGTCTCAAGAGGTTCCTGAACAAAAGCTTCATTGATAGTAGCTTTTTGAGAAAATTCTAAAACACCAGAATCTGATAATTCCTGTGTTATTTCAGAGGGACTTTTTAAAAAATCTATTGGTGGGGTTTCTAAAAGACTGACATCACCACTACCCAAAAAACCAATTACTGTCCCTACTGTAATCGTTGTAGTATTCTTAATAAGTTCAATGAATTGATTGAACATAAATTTCTCTAAAAATTAGATTACTTATCATTATATAACATTTTATAATATATAAATAATATTTCCGTGGACAAAAAAATTAGTTGATAGTTTTTAGTTGTTAGTCAAAAAAGGTGATTGCTTCGCAATCACCTTTTTACTTTTTTGATTTAAAGATGTTATTGTGAGACAATTATATGTAATGAAAATTGAAAAACCGAAAATTGGAGACAGTGATTTTCTTATAACTAAGGAAAATATACTTAAAGCCCAAAAACACATAAAATTTATTGCTTATAATAATAACTGTGCTTCAGAAATTAAATATAAATCTTGGTTTGTTAGTCTAGATAGTATAAAAGATGAAGTAGAAAGAATTTAAAAACCCTAAAACGGAAAAACTGGGCACAAGGCCCAGTGAAGTTACTTATCTAAAGTTTATACTTTAGTATAAAAAAGTCAAGCTAGACTAATAGTTTTGATGTCAAACTACAAAATACCTTTTTAAATACAACCTTTAATTAATATGAGTTATCCACAAGATTTCTTTATAAGAAATTTGATTAATCGAAAATCTAGATCATTTTTTCTTCTAAAATTTTGATACGATTTTCTAATTTTAGAATTCCCTTTTGTAAATCTTGATTTTCTTTCTCCAATTGAACCATCTTATTCTCCAATCTCGCACTCCTATATTCTATCTTACTACTCATATCAAATATTTCTTTCACAGCTTCAAGAAGAACAGCTGTAAATTTACCATATTGAATAGATTTGAAACCTTCTTTATCTGTATCAACCAATTCTGGATATTCTCTCTCAAGTTCTTGAGCTATCAAACCAATCTGTCCTTGCCCAACCGTAGGTTTAGAGTTGTCTGATTCGTTATCCCTCCAATTATAACTAACCCCTCTTAATTTCAAAACTTTAGCCAAAACAGATTCATCCAAAGAAAGACTTTGTATATTCTTTTTTAATCTCTCATCTGAAGCATCAGTAATACCTTTGGCACGCAAAGTTCCATTTACATCTAATGTATAACTTGGTGAAGTAGTATTTATTCCCACATTCCCGAGAGCTAATAAATTATTTTCAACCAACAAATTACCTGTACCTTTTAACTCATCCGCATTTTTAGGACAACCTTTTCCAGAACAAATCTTAAAGTTTTCATCCAATACTGAAATATCACCTCCTTCCGCAGAAATAACTAAATCTCCAGTAGCCGAAACATTAAATTCAGAATACAAATCTTCATCATAAGAAATTCTTAATTGAGGATCAGTATAAGTTTCAAAAATATCAACTACTCGTTGAGGTTCACTTGTTCCCACCCCTAAAGCCCCAGCAACAAAAGCAATATTTTCAACTGCTAAATTACCTGTTCCATCCATTGAAGCAACATCTATTGAACAAGCTCCACCCGAACAAATTGACACATTTTCATCAGGAAAACGAATATCTGCACCTTGAGTAGTAATAGCTAAATCTCCTGCAGCCGAAACTTGCATCTCAGCAAAATTATCTTCATCATAAGCAACCCTCACTTGTGGATTATCACTAGCCTCCTCAATATGTAATTTCCTATAAGCAATAGGTGTTCCTATTCCAAAATTTTCAGCTATATTTGAAAAACCTTCACCTACTTTTAGGTTCAGTTCTTTTATTGCATTTAACATTGTCCACATAATAGCGTCTTGTTCAACTTTCAAATAACCATCTTCACCTTGTGTCACAGCTTCAGGAACAGTTTTTTGTATATCTTGAGCAATTAAACCAATATATTCTCTATCACTTAAAGCTCCTATTTCATTATCTTTTTTAAAATTAAAATAGACTGGATATAGGTCATCTAAAGCTTCTAAACCTCTAGTAAAATCACCATTAATATCTTTTAATTTTTCATCAGAGGTATATGACCATGTACCTGATGATAATTTATATGCTGAATCTGTTGACAATGTTAATTGATAAGTAGGAGTAGAATCCCCAATCCCAACATTTCCACCCTCCTCAATCGTAAATATCTCGCTACCAGTATTATCAAAAACATTCAAAAGATCACCTGTTAAATGTTGATTAATCGTAAGTGCCGCAGCAGTAGTAGAAGCAAAAACACCCACTGGTCCAGTAGAATATATTCCTCCACTTCCAGCTGTTATTCCACCTGTCACTTGAAGCTGTCCTTGAGCAATAATATCATTCCTAACCTGCAAATTTCCTGCTTCCAATGAATGAGCTATCATTGAAGTAGTTTCCATTCCAGAAATATCTATTACTTTAAGATCATCACTGTCAGTGTCAATGACATAAGCATATCTTCCTGAGACATAAACTGAATAAGGACTACCTCCAATCCCTAAACTTCCGGCAAGAGTTGGTAAAGATGGATTAGAGATATCTATTATTTTAAGGTCATCACTACCTGAATCAACAACATAAGCATATTTCCCAGAAACATATACATCTCTGGGAGAGGCTCCTATACTTAAGCTTCCACTAAGGGATGGCGAAGACGGGTCAGAAACATCTATTATTTTAAGATCATCACTAATAGTATCAACAACATAAGCATAGCTACCTGAAACATATATTGATACAGGATTACTTCCTACACCTAAGCTTCCACTAAGGGATGGCGAAGAAGGGTCAGAAATATCAATTACTTTAAGGTCACGACTAACATAATCAATAACATAAGCATATTTTCCTGAGACATAAACCGAAAGAGGACCTGATCCGATAGATAAACTTCCGGTAAGAGTTGGTAAAGATGGATTAGAGATATCTATTATTTTAAGGTCATCACTGCCATAATAAACAACATAAGCATATTTTCCTGAAACATAAATTGAATGAGGATCTGTTCCAATAGATAAACTTCCGGCAAGAGTTGGTAAAGATGGATTAGAGATATCTATTATTTTAAGGTCATCACTACCTGAATCAACAACATAAGCATATTTCCCAGAAACATATACATCTCTGGGATAGGCTCCTATACTTAAGCTTCCACTAAGGGATGGCGAAGACGGGTCAGAAATATCAATTATTTTTAAATCATCACTATCAATATCAACAACATAAGCATATCTTCCTGAGACATAAACTGAATAAGGATTACCTCCAATTCCTAAACTCCCCTCCAAAACAGGATCAATAGGTGATTGCAAAACATTTCCTAATACTTCCAATTTTTCTGAAGGGGTTGATGTCCCAATTCCAACCTCACCATCTCCATCAATTATAATTCCCTTTGCACTCCCATCAAAACCATCTCTTGTTATTTTGAAATTATCTTCTGAATAATCAATACCAATAAAACCATTCATTCCTGTACCGTCCTTATCTGATGTAAATTTAAAAAACGAATTTTGTACATCATTAGTTGCTAACTCCATATCTGCAGTTCCTGAAGTAGATAAAATATCTAAATTTCTATCTGGACTACTCGTCCCAATCCCGACATTGCCCTCAACAATCATATTATCAACTCCAGGGTCTGTATCTATAAAAGTATCTCCAAATGCAAAACCACCACTTGCCCAAAATCTCGCCACTTCATCAGTACCTGATTGAAATCTCATACCTTTTCCATCAGAATCATAAATTACATAACCATCAGCACCTGCCCCATCAGTCATTATTAATCCCTGTATTGAATTTGCAGTTGCATCTAAAAAAGTAAAATAATTAGTAGCAGCAGTATCTTCAAGAATCATATTTGAAGTTACAGGAGGTGTTTGACCAGTATCTGCTTTTTTTATATGCAATTTAGCTTCGGGAGATGTTTCTCCTATTCCTACATTCCCACCTGACTGAATGGTAACCTTATCTCCAGTCCCAACATTTACCCCAGTCGATAATTTCAACGAGTTACTATCTGACCCATCAATACCTATAGACCAACTTTGTGCATCATTATCAAAATGCATCTCTGCGTCTGAATCAACACCTGTACCTTCAATACGCACCTGATTTCCTGCTGATGCTTGTACATGAAGAGTATCTGTTGGACTACTATCTCCAATCCCAACATTTCCATCTTTCTGGGTTATTCCCGAATTATAAGAACCTCCATAATAATCATATGTTGTCCAACCGCCATCATTTAAATTATTTAATGCAAACCTTGGCGTTCCTGACAAATTTTCAGTTTGTATTGCAGTGGATCCTGGATCTGCTACATCTTGAATAGCAATAGTAAATTTTTTCCCTGGACTATCCGTTCCAATCCCTACATTTCCATTCTCCAAAACTGTGAAGACTTCCTCTCCGTCTGTTTCGGTAAGGTTTAGGAGGTCAGTTGTTCCTGTAGACCTAACTGATAACATTGATAATGGACTACTCGTTCCAATCCCAACATTTCCAGAAGAATCAATTCTCATTCTTTCCAAAGCATTAGTAGCTCCACTAGGATTAGTAAAAAACCTCATAACAGCGGGGGAACTATCTGCACTCCACGGACTTTCTGCAGAAACAATTATTCTTCCAACCGTTCCAAGAGTAGTTTCCCCACCCTTCATTTTTATATCGGCAATAATATTATCTGTACCTATAGATGTATCCACTCTTTCTAATGTAAATATATTAGATGTGTCAGATACAGCTGTATGTAAAATTCCATCTGGACTACTCGTCCCAATACCGACATTACCAGAAGAATTAATACGCATTCTTTCTGCTCTTGTTCCTGAACCCTCAGTTTCAAAAACTAAATCCATATTATCGGCTGAAGTTACAACCCCGGTTATAGTCGCAACGGCTTGTGCTGTATCATCTGCTTCCCCTAGGAATGTAAGAGCACCACCACCTCCAGTATTTGCCTGAGTATTACCTATCAGAATACCATCCAAAATAGTCCCACCTGACGAATAATCAGTAGTATCTGTAAATTCAACAAATAATTTCCTTGTTGGACTATCCGTCCCAATCCCGACATTCCCATCTTGTTGTATTGTAAACATTGAACTTGCTTGTATATCATCTGTTGTTGCAATATGAAATTTCTCATCTCCTCCTAATCCAAGATAAATATCATCATCATCATTTCCAAAGTGCATAGCAGAAGTTAAACTACTTGTTCTTCTTAAAAATAATAAACTTGCTGCTGAATTTGTGATTTTTATTCCTGTTCCATTTACCACTTCCAACTTCGCCCCTGGACTATCCGTACCAATACCGACATTTCCATTCTCCAAAACTGTGAAGACTTCCTCTCCGTCTGTTTCGGTAAGGTTTAGGAGGTCAGTTGTTCCTGTAGACCTAACTGATAACATTGATAATGGACTACTTGTCCCAATTCCGACATTGCCAGAAGAAGTTATTCTCATCTTTTCTGAATTATCTAAATTAGCGCCATGTGTTCTTGCATAAAAAGCTAAATCAAAACCATAATTTTCAGTAGTAGAAACAGTTTTTTCTGCTTCAATTTTAGCTCCTAATGCATAAGACCCACCATCTGTGTACTTACCCCCAAAAACAATATGTCCTCCTGTTCCAACTGCTTGAGCTGAATCATCTATTATATTTAATCCTCCACTATTTCCAGATTTAGAACCTAAAATTGCTACTTTCCCTACGCCTTCATCAAAAGTAGTAGTCTCCGTCCCAATTCCAACATTTCCACCAGAATCAATAACCATTCTGTTTGCATTATTTGCCAAGAAAAACATATCATCAGTAGTATGATCATAATTTATTCCACCAATATAATTATCATCAGCATCTCCAAATCTTAATCTTGTACTACCATCAACTGCTGAACGTATATCAATATCCACATTAGCCGAAGCAGTTAAATCCTCTATATCTAATTTACCAGTCGGACTATCTGTACCAATACCTACATTGCCCAAATAATTTATATACATAGCGTTATTAACTTCTGCAGACATAGCAAGAACATCAAAAGCCAATCCAGCCCTTCTTGAAGTAGGCCAAGCATATTCAGACACAGACCTTATTCTTCCTGCCTGATAGCCCCCTGCTTCAAAATAAATGGTTGAAATATTATCTCCATCAGCAGGGTTTGCTTCTAAATCCAATTTTAATGTTGGGTTTGAAGTATCTTCTATTTCTAAATCACTAGAAGGACTATCCGTTCCAATGCCTACATTTCCAGAAGAATCTATCCTCATCCTTTCTGCCGGAACTGACGCACTAGCAGAAGTCGAAAAAGTAAGAGCATGATCATTACTTGACCCTCCAGTATTAATCGCGGTTATTTTTGCCCCCCTCAGGGTCGTAACACCAGCCGACAAATGTATTTCAGCTCCATTGCCCAAAACACCTACTGTACTACCATGTATCCCCAACATAGTTTGCACTCCTGACCCAGCCTCTACTAATTGCAATAAACTTCCAGGACTATCCGTCCCAATACCGACATAACCAGAAGAATTATCAATAACCAATTTATTACTATCAATATTCAAATCAGAAGTAAGATTCCAAGCTCCACCAGTCGGCAATCTAGCCACATTCAAATTACCAGAGGTAAAACTGGATATTAAATGAGGATCAGTAGTATCATTCAAATGATCATAAGCCCAATTAGAACTAATGGATTCAGTCGTCACTCCATCAACAGCAGTGTCATCAATCGGTCTCCAAGTATTTGCTATCGCCTCTGTACCAATCTTTGAAATAATAAATTCAGATTGTCCTACTGTTGTATTTACAGCAGTAGTTTGATCTACATCATCATAACCTCCATACAAATCAACATAATCATTAGCGGAAAGAGAAACAATTGTAGATAATTTTAAATTATTATCCCCATAAATAGAACCACGAGAATATGATTTTACTCTTGTGGTTAATTCATTTGAACCATTTACTCTCAATTGCATATACATTGTCACACGAGCAGCACCTGTATTTACATAATTTACATTTGATTCTATTTTATACACACCATCAGAAAGCACAGTCACTCTTTCATTATTAGATGAAGTGCTGTGAGTATAAACATCAGAATCCACATATTCTTGTGCATCCCAACCAATCACTTGAGCAGTTATTAAATTCTCTGTTTCGGCTGATTTTTTCAAATGAATTCTCTTCACTGCTAAAGCATCCACATCCAATTCCGAACCATCCCAAGTCAAACCTGCTCCATCAATATTAGAACCTCTTTCCGCATAAGGAGCATACAGAGCTGACAACAAAGAACCTCCTTCAGAAATAGTTCCTGTGATAGTTACATTGCCAGAAGAATCTATAGCAAGATTAGGAGCATTAGCCTGAGCAGAATCTCTAATTTTAAGAGTGGTTTCCCCATCATCAACTCCAATAAACCAGCTTATTTGTCCTGCCTCAGTAATTTGCAACTGACTACCACCAGTTCCAGACCCACGAATTTGTGCTACAGAACCAGTGACCTCTCCTGTAGAATATAAAACAGGGACTGACCCTGAGCCGTTTATCGATAACTTATATCCTGGACTATCTGTTCCAATCCCAACATTCCCATTTTCATCAATAACCATTCTTTTATCTGCAGCATCTCTTCCCCCAGTATAAAATTGAATTGTGTCATTTTCTGTAGTCCCAAAAGCAGCAAATACGATAGGTCTTTCAAAAGTTTGAGTTACAAATTTTCCAGCATATTCAGAAACTCCTGCATAACTATCATCATAAGTTCCCATTGATGTATCACTTCCACTTTCAACACCAAATAAAACTCTTGAATAATAACTATCTCCTGTTGATTCTATTCTTAAATCCGCATCTGTAGAAGTTTCAATATGCAATAATTCATCAGGACTACTCGTCCCAATACCTACATTGCCACTTTTATCAATTCTCATTCTTTCAGTATCAGCAGTATATAACCCTAAAGACCTATCTGAAGCAGTGTATGTAATTCTTGCTTCATTCCCATCAGTTTGATCTCCTAATTGTAAAACTGCTTTTCCTGCGTCACCACCAGTTATTCTAATATAAGCATCTGAAGAATCATTCACATGTAGATTAACACTAGGACTACTCGTCCCAATTCCTACATTGCCTGTTTGATCAATCCTCATTGCTTCACTAAACGAAGCTCCTTGCGAAACTTCAAATGCAATATCTCCGTCATCAAAAGTATTTCCCCTATATCCTACAATTTTTGCAACTGGAACATTGCTAGAGTCTGAAAAACTTAAAGCACCTTGTGGATTATTATTTGTTATATCAATTCCTTTTATATTAATACCTTCTTTAGCAGTACCAGTTTTAACTTGCAAAACATCACTTGGACTATCCGTCCCAATACCTACATTTCCACCTGTTGGATTAATAGCTAAATCAGCAACTAATGAATTACCACCACTTACAGACTGAATAATGGAATAGGTATTTCCAGTATCAGCACCCATGTTTATACGCAGAGCTGAACCAGCACTTGTCCCAGTATCCCAATCAGATGTTGCAAATTTTACTGACTCTCCTGTTGTAGCATTACCAACACCAACAACCTCAAAAGGACCATCAGGACTATCCGTCCCAATTCCGACATTACCACCTGTTTCAATAACCATTAATTCAGTTCCACCATTACTCCTAAATTTAAAATCACCTCCACCAATACTATTGCTAATATCTGTAGCAAAAATCATATTTTCTGAAGCATCATTCGTTATTTGAGAATCAATAATCCCTGCTCTCGACCATTGAATGCCACTCTCAACATCATATCCTTTTCCTATTGTAATTAAATTTGAATGTCCCCCTGTATCCAAACCAATTTCTAGTTCAGATATTGGTGCTGTATTTCCAATTCCTACATTTCCATTCTCCAAAACTGTGAAGACTTCCTCTCCGTCTGTTTCGGTAAGGTTTAGGAGGTCAGTTGTTCCTGTAGATCTAACTGATAACATTGATGATGGACTACTCGTCCCAATCCCTACATTCCCAGAAGAATCAATTCTCATTGCAAAATTAAGTGAATTCGTATCTGTGGTATAGAAATCAAGACCTACGTTTGAAGGGTTTGTAGCTGCTGTGTTAAAAGTATCTATAGCTATTACTTTAGCTCTTGTAGCAGGGGCAGAGGTATCGGAAGCATAAAAATCCAAAGTACCTACAATATCCCCTGTTGTCCAAGCTGAACTCTGAGCACTATTTGTGATTCTCATAACTGCACCATTCTCTCTATCGTTTTTTGCTATCTCAAAAAGAGTATTTGGACTATCTGTTCCAATACCGACATTACCAGAAGAATCAATATAGAATCTAGTTAAATCAAAGTTGTCATCTTGCCCATCTGCTGTCGTAATAGCGAAATCTCCGTATACTTGCTGGTCTGTATGTATCCCCCAAATTCTCGAATTTGCTTGTGCTGAATTATAATCCCATTTTAAATATTGATTTGCTTCCAATCGAATAGCTCCACCAACAACATCCAAAGCCTCCTCCGGACTATCCGTTCCAATACCGACATTCCCATTCTCCAAAACTGTGAAGACTTCCTCTCCGTCTGTTTCGGTAAGGTTTAGGAGGTCAGTTGTTCCTGTAGATCTAACTGATAACATTGATAATGGACTACTCGTCCCAATCCCTACATTCCCCTCAATAATCATATTATCTACCCCCGGATCAGTTGAAACATAATTATCACCAAAAGAAAAACCTCCAGAAGCGTGAAATCTTGCTACTTCATCATTATTTGTTCCAAAGTACATATAATCATTTTCATATTGCCAAATTCCTAAAGATTCACTCCCAGCTATTCCTACATAACTACCATCAACATCAGTAGTACCAGAATCTGTATTAGTAAATTGTAATATTGAGCCAGCTCCACTTTGTTCATGCATTTGTGCTTTATATGTTGTGCTTACAATACCAACTCCTAGATTACCAGTATCTAAATAAATACTTCCTGTTGCATTTATGTCTCCTACAACATCTAGTTCCACCGAAGGACTATCCGTCCCAATTCCTACATTTCCTCCATCTACTGCTAACCAAGTATCATTAGAAACTGTTAATTGAGTGGTAGAAGCCAAAGGAAAAATTGAAGATGCAGTCGTTGAAGTAGCAATAAAATTTGCGAAAGTAGCTGTTCCTCCATTAGTTAAATTAAAACCACCCATATCAAAATTACCTCCAATAATATTTGTTGTATCCGAACGAAGAAATTGGGTAGAATCTAATCCATCTAATTTATCAGCTTCAAAAGAAGAAGGAACAGAAGCAATTTGTTTTCGTGGAACCATTTCTCCATCCCAAACAGGAGAACCAGTTCCTCCAACATTAACTCCCAAATAAAGATCCTGACTAAAATCTACTCCAGAAATTGCTGTCACATTTCCAAGAAGAACACTAAAAAGTCCATTCGTCACAGTCACCTTATCTGTATCAATAAGACTTTCAGTCCATATAGCTGACCCCCCACTAGAAATTGTATAAAGTTTAAATTCTAAATTATAATCACCATCTGCTACGGCTACATTGGCCGAATCAGTTAATTTTCCTTGATAATTAATTTCAGGATTAAAGGCTGAATAGATAAAATTTAAAGGAGATAAAACAGAAAATATCATTATCAAAAAAACGACAAAATATTTTTGTTGGCTATCGGATAGCCACTGGCTATCCGATAGCCAAAAATATTTTGTCGTTTTTCTACCTACCTGCTGATTAGATAAGGTTGTTATTTTTTTTGTTCTAAGTAGATTTTTAAACATCACAAACAAAAATTACATGGTATTAAAAAACACCAAAAATGTTGCCTTTTATAGACACATCTCACATTAATTATTATATCGCAGAACACCAAAAAAAATTCCCAAAAAACTTAAATTATGGGGATAAAAAAGAGAAAATTATTTTTATAAATCAACTCTCTTAAAGGGAGAATAAACAGTCCAAAAAGGGAAGTTGAAAGATAATTAGATTTCTAGAAAAGTTGTTTATAAAAATAATTTTGAAGAAAGAGAGAAGTTGAAAAGCGGCCGTTTTGCGGTCGCCTTTTCCTTAAATACCAGATTTATCAAAGGTGAATTTATGATAGAATAGAGATAATTAGTTAAAAAATATTATGGATATAGAAGAATTAAAAAAACAAGTCATCAAAGAACGATTAGGAATTAATAAAGAATTTGGAAAAATCTTTTCTTTTATTGATTTTGGTAATGTAAATAATTGGTTTAGTGAAGACACTCAAGGATTGGAAAAAGAAAAAATAGCCGAAGATGAAACAATTTCAATAGATTTGAAAATGTTAAAAGATTTTGCTGATATTTTTTCTAAAGATACTAGATTTTATTATGGGCATAATCATAAAAAACCAAGTTCATTAGGTTTTTTATATAAATCAAAAGAGATTTTTGGTAAAAGAAGAAATTTTACTAAAAAAATACAATGGGTTCATCATCATCTAAAAGAAGAAGAAAGAGATGTTAATACAAGAAGTATTTTTAATGATAAAGACGGTGAATATGTTTTACTTCCAAAATGTAATTTTGATGTTGAAATTGCAGTTGATACTATAAAATTATTAGAAAAATATGATACTTGTTGTTTATTTTCAGGAGATGCTGATTTTATTTATTTAAATAAATTTTTAAAAAGTCAGGGTAAGAAAATAATTTTAATAAAAGGAGGACATATAACAAAAGAATTAAGAGAATCAGTAGATAAGATAATAAACGCTCAAGATATAAAGAAAGATATTGCTTTTGTAAAAAAGCAAAAACCTAGCGAAAGCTAGGTTTTGCGGATAGTAAACTCGAATTAACCTCGAGCAAGGTATGTCATTATAGTATAGCAACTGGTTGTTTTTGTCAATATAAACAACAAAAATGTTGTGGATAAAAAAGAGGATTAAAAATTAATAAATATCAACTACTTCTTCAAATATGTTCGTACAGCCAATAAACTAGAAATTATACCCAAACTCATTCCCATAAATAAGGTGATGAATAAAATTTGGAAAAAATGAGATGAATAATAAGCAAGTAAATCTAGAAAAAACATATTTTCTATAAATGGATTTATCCAAAAAAGAATAGGGTAAAAAATTATTGAGGCTATAGTAGCTGAAATAACACCATATATAATACCTTCAAAAACAAAAGATCCTCTAATAAAATTATTATTTGCTCCAACTAATTTCATTACTTTTATTTCTTTTCGTGAAATAAAAATAGTTAAACGAATAGTGTTAAAAGTGATTAAAATAGTGATAATAATAAGTATTATTGTTGTTGAAAAACCAAAACTTTCCACAGCATTTGTAATTTTATATAATTTATCGATAGCAATTTTATTATTATGGTAATTAACTTTTTCAATTATCTTTTCGCTTTCTATAGATAAGGCTGTTTCAGACTCCAAAAAGTCAGCAATACCTTCGTATTGATTAATTTCTTTTGCCTTAATATTCAAAACAGCCCCTAAAGGATTTTCTTCTAATTCATCTAACGCTTGAAGAGTAAGATTATCATCTCTATGTCGTTCTCTAAAATTTACAAGAACTTGTTCACGGGAAATATATTCAATATCTTCAACTTGTGGTAAAAGCTCTAAAGAATCTTTCAATATTAAAATTTCATCAGGACTAACAGAAGTTTTTATATAAACATTTATATCTATTTTATTTTTTATTTGCTCAATAGCAGAATTAAATAAAACATTACTAAGCAGAAGAAAGATCACAACAGATAAAGTTGTCATCATAACAAAAATAGCTGATATAGATACTGTACTATTGCGAAAAAAATTAATGAAACCAGTTTTTATTATTCTTTTTATATTTACAATTAACATATAATTGAGTTAAAAGTTTATAAAGTTCTTAAAGTTTGTAAAGTTAGAATTTATAAAGTTTTAATTAACCCTGATAATAATATTTAAATTCCCAATTCACCTTAGGTGAATTTTATAAAATGTATCCACCACTTTTATCACGAATTATTTTACCATTTTCCATTGTCACTACTCTTTTTTTTCCTAAATTTTCTATAATACTTTTATTATGAGTAGTTAAAATGACAGTTGTACCTAATTCATTTACCTTTTGTAAAATGTCAATTATATCTTTTGCATTATTTGGATCTAAATTACCAGTAGGTTCATCAGCTATTAATACATCAGGTTGATTAACTATGGCTCGAGCAATAGCAACCCTTTGTTGTTCTCCACCAGAAAGTTCTTGAGGAAAATTTTGAGTCTTTCCCTCCAAACCAACTAATTTTAATACATAAGGAACATCAGAAATGATTTCATCATTAGTTTTTCCAGCAGCTTCCATTGCAAAAGCAATATTTTCATAAACTGTACGGTTTGATAAAAGACGAAAATCTTGAAAAACAACTCCTATCTTTTGGCGATGTTTATAAATTTTATTTTCTTTTATTTTATTTATATCTTGTGATTCAAAAAAAATAAACCCATCTGATGGACTTTCTTCAGCTAATAACATTTTTAATAATGTTGTTTTACCAGCTCCAGAATGACCAACTATGGAAATAAATTCTTCTGGTTCAATAGATAAACTCACATCATCAATTACCTTCATACCGTCCTGATATATCTTTGTCACTTTATCAAAGTAAATCATATATTTTATATTATACTATATTCTAACAAATATTTTTAAATTACAAAACTTTATTTCTAATAAATAGAGTAAATTGTCGGCTATACGATAGTCATAGGCTATCGTATAGCCGACAATTTATTCTTCAAAGTTTTCTATAATAGGATCAAGTCCTCCTGCTAATATCTTCTCAATATTATGCCAAGATTTTTTAATACGATGATCTGTAATACGATCTTGCAAATAATTATAAGTTCTAATTTTTTCTGAACGATCAGCAGTTCCTATTTGAGAAGATCTTTCTGAAGAATATTTTGATGCTTCTTCTTCATCTTTTTTTTGTTGTAATTTAGCAATAAGAATAGACATCGCTTTTTCACGATTTTTTGCCTGACTTCTTTCTGCAGTACAACGAGCATCTATCCCTGTTTTTTTATGTACAATCCTTACTGCTGTTTCAACTTTATTTACATTCTGACCACCAGCTCCACTAGACCTAGAAAATTCCATTTCATAATCATCAGGACTAAGAATTATTTCAGAATGTTTTTTTATAGGCATAATAGCTACCGAAGCAGTTGAAGTATGAACTCTACCCATTTTTTCTGTTGATGGTATTCTCTGAACTCTGTGTACTCCTGTTTCAAAACGAAGTTTTTTATAAACATCTTTACCTTTTATTTCAAAACTAGCTTCTTTATAACCTCCAGATGAACTAAGGGAAATATCTAATCTTTTAAAAGTCCAATTTTGGTTTTCAGCATATCTTTCATACATTTCAGATAAATTATAAGCAAATAAAGATGCTTCGTCTCCACCTGCTCCTGCTCGTATTTCTAAAATAATTTCGTTAGGAAATTTTTCTTCTTCCTTGGTTAATTCAATTATTTCTTTAATTTGTTCTATGATAGATTTTTTACGAGACTCAAAATCAACCAATTCTTCATTAGCTAAATCTTTCAAAGTCGGATCTTTTTCAAACATCTTTCTCGTTTGGTTTTCTTTATGAGAAATCTTTTCATACTCTTGAGCTAAAAAAGATGTTTTTGGATTTAGTTTATATCCTTCCAAATTAAAAACTTTCTCATCAATATTTTGATTCTCTTTTTCTAAATTTTCTTTTTTTTGTTTTTCTATCACTGCAATAAGAATATCCTAATTATTTCTTATAATCAAGAAAAATATTTAAAAAAATCAGCTATCCGATAGCCAGTGGCTATCGGATAGCTGATTTTTAAGGATATTTTACTTGGACCTTGGAGGACCAAGTAAATGACTATTTATTTCTTCTTCGCCTTCATTCTAGTTTTGAATTTTTCTACTCTTCCTGCTGTATCAATTATCTTTTCGTTACCTGTATAAAAAGGATGACATTCACCACAAATCTCCACCTCTATTTCTTTTAGAGTTGAACCTACTTCAAATTCACTACCACAAGCACATTTTACTTTTGCTTTTGGAAAATATTCTGGATGTGTATCAATTTTCATCGTGGTTTATTATACCAAATATAAACTAAAAATCAATTAAATTTAGTAATATACATATATATGGCGATTTCCCTTTATAATGAGAAAAATTGCCATATATACATATCACCATAATCCCTTGACATTTGTTTATATACTTAGTAAAATGATAAACAGATATGAGTTAATTGTTCATTGAAGTTGAAAAAGGTCGGAGTTTCCGACTAGAATAAATAATCTTCTCAAAAGGGGTTGAAATGAAATATCTCAAAAAAACCCACTTAATTTTTTGGGTAATTATTATTTTTATTGCTTTCAGTGGCTGTTCTGAAGAAGAAATTGATGGAGACAATAATTTATTTAATGCTATGCCAGATATAATATCAGGCGATACATCAGACGATATATCCGATGTACCAGACGATGTACTTGATGTATCGAGCGATACTTCAGATGACATATCTGATGTACCAAGTGATGCTTCGGATGACATACCTGATGTATCAGACGGCATACCAGACGATACTTCAGATGACATACCTGATATACCAAGCGATACATCATCAGATAATATCTTATATCGTGTTAATGTGTTTGGGTATCCAGGGGTCTATTCACCTTCTGGAATCTATTTCCCTCCAGGAGTTTATGTTACAGTGAATATAATTGGGAGTGCAGATTTGGAAAACTCTTCAGCTTTTCTTTTTTGCGAAAACGAATATGAGGAGACATTTTCAGATATAAAAGAGTTATTAACTTTCGGTGATAATGACTTAGAACTCTTATTATTAGAAGAGGGAGATTATTCATGTGAAGTTAGTGTCTCTAATTGGTCTGGTCTTGGTGGAAGATTCTCTTTCACAACCACTATCCAATAAGAAGAAAAAATCTTCTTTCAACTTATAACGACTTGATTTAATTTTTTTTATAATTAAATTCAAGTCGTTTTTTATATACATATTTTATTAATTTCAATTCTTGTTTATCAACAAATCCATTCAAAATTAAAATATTTAAAAAATCAGCTATCCGATAGCCAATGGCTATCGGATAGCTGATTTTTTAAATATTTTAATTTCAATTATTAAGTAAATCTATATCCTTCTGAAATTGTTCAGCTCTCTTGGCTACCTTATAACCATAACTATATGTAGGTCTCATATGTCTTGTTAGAGTATTACTTGTTGTATTATAAAGACCTGAATAATATTTAGCTGCCGAACAACTCCAAAGATCAAAACGACTGGTAAAAGCAGTTTCACATCTATCCATAGCATCACTTAGATATAATGCAGTTCCTGTGAAAGCATCTAAATTATCAAACGGTGATGGAACAAATTTATCTAAAACTTTTGCTACCCTATTTTTATAACCTGTTTCATTTTCAAAATCCCACCAAGTATTAGGCATAAATTGAGATGGTCCCATAGCCCCACCATAAGCTCCGTCAGAATAAATCGGACAAGAAACCGGAGTGGTGTTTGAATCCATATTTAATTCTTCAAGTATTTTCAAAAAAGAAGATTTCTGAGAATTACTCATCACTGTTCCAGATTTATTAGTGGCTTCTTGATTATATGTACAACGACCTTGGTTTTTACCTATCATTCCATCTATCCCTGATTCTTGTGATAAAATTGAAAGAGTTAAAGCAGCTTCTATTCCAATCCTTTCTTCGTAAGGCTGAATTAAACTTAAAGCTTCACCAAAAGTTAACTCAACCCCTCCCACAGTTCGAAATAATCTATTACTAATAGCTTTTTTTACTCTTTCTTTTTCTGCTATTTTTAATTTATACTCAAGTTCTTGATCTCTATTCAAATCTAATAAATCCTCTTTTTCATCTTTATATGAGACAACCTGTCTTTTTTCTTTTTCTTGAGTAAATTTAAGTCCTCTTTCATTTTTTTCAGTTTCCTCTAAAAGAGTTTTGGTATCCTGTGTTTCTTTTTTTATATTTTTTAATTCTGAAAGTTTATTATAAAGATCGTTTTTTATAACATCAAAATTATTAGTATCTATAAAAAAACGAGAAATACTATCTTCAGAAAGCATAGCTTCTAAATAAGAATATGAATCCAATTCATTAGCTCTTTTTACTAAAACCGATAAATTATCCGTTGTTTCTTCTGCTTGTTCGGAAAGCATAATAATATTTCCTTCTTTTTCCTCAATTTCTTGTCCTATTTGATATATTTTTACTTTAGTAGCTTTAATACCTAAATCTGTTTTTGTTATTTTAGAATCTAATATAGAAATATCTCTTTCTATTGTGACAGATTCTCTTTGTTTTAGATCTAATAAAATTTTCTGTTCTTGTGCTTCTATCTCACATTGATCAGAAATAGCTTTTAATTCTTCATCACTCTTTCCCTCTATATCCGAAATTTTACATTCAAAAGCCAATATCATATCTGAAGATATTAGAAATAATAAAATAAAAAAACTAACAATAAAATATTTTTGCATTATATATATTGTACCAAAAAATAAATAAAAAAATTAGTCAAAATAAAATGTATTACTTTATTAATTTTTTTATTTATTATTACTTGGACCTTGGAGGTCCAAGTTTTAGTTTTTTAGGCTAATTTCCAAACTTTTTCAAATCAAAAATAATTACTGCACAAAATCCACGGTCGTGGATTTTGTGCAGTAATTATTTTTATAACCAAGATTAACCAAAAACCTGCCAGAGGCATATTTTAACTATCTTTTATTTTCCCTCTTCAGTCTTTGCTTCTTCTTCAGTTTTTCCTTTCTTTTCTACCTCCACAGACGAAATATCTGTTTCAGCTTCTTCTTTTGTTTCTTCAACCTCTTCTACTGGAGGATTAACAACAGCTACTACTTCATTTTCATCTCCTATTATTTTTCCAGAAATAGGTAATTTCAAATCCTTTGCTAATATACGACTTTCAAAATCAATTAAACTAGAAATATCCACCTCTATACTTTTTGGTAAATCCTTAGGTAAAACTTCTATTTTCAATTCATGCAGAACTTTTACAAGAACTCCATTTAATTCTTTAACCGCAGGAGCTATACCTACAAACTCAAGAGGGATTTCTATTTCCATAGCCTTACCTCTTTCTATAATATAAAAATCAACATGACGAGGATTATCTGTAATAGGATCAAAATCTATATCTTGAATAATAGCTTCCTTATCATCTCCTATTCCTTTTAATATAATAATTGAAGACCCCCTCGCTTCTCTCCAAACTTTTTTAAAATCAGCATAAGGAATAGTAATGGAAGTAGTTTCTTCTTCCTTACCATAAAAAACCCCTTTCAAAGATTGAGTTAAACTTTCTATTTTATTTGCTTTAGGAAACAATTCAGAAGTATCCCTTTTTTTGATATTTAAAGTTAATGACATAATAATTAGTTTGTAAAGTTTATAAAGTTCGTAAAGTTAAAAGTTCAAAATTGAGTATTAAAATACTCAATTTAGACACAGTATAAAGGAAAAAACACATAAAATCAAGAAAAAATAATACTTGCTACTTGCTACTTGCTACTTGCTACTTGATACCTAATACTATGTGAATAATCTAAGTTTTTTTACTACAACCTCTTTTACTGAAGAAATTACTGGTTCCATTATTTTATAAGGGGCTATTTCTTCAGGATGATTAGGAAAATAATTTGTTACTAAAGATTCAATTCCATTTTTGAAAGCCATCCTTAATTCCGTACTAATATGAATAACAGATATCCCTGCTTCAATTGATTTCTTAATATCCTCATCTGAAACACCTGAAGCACCATGTAAAACAAGTGGGTTTTTCATAGATTGAGCAATTTGTTTAATTTTTTCAATATCTAAAGCTGGATTAGAAGAATCTTTCAAAACTCCATGTATATTTCCTACCGCAGGCGAAAATAAATCTACTCCTGTTTCCATAACGAATTTTTGAGCATCTTCTACGGTAGTAAATTGTTCCTTATTTACACTTATCCCTTCTGGAATTTCTTTTAATATTTTAGATGAAGCCCCAATAAAACCTATTTCCCCTTCAGTGACAATATCAAAGCGAATTTTTTTTAATGCTAAAACTGTTTTTTTGGTAAATTCAATATTTTCCAATAATGGTAATCTAGAATTATCTATAACAACAGCATCAAAACCAGCTCTAGCTGCATCTTCAGCACTTTCTTGACTATGACAATGATCGGCACTTGTAAAAATAGGATAATTAGTTTCTGCTTTAAAATTTTGAGCAAAAGCTATGGCTTGTTCTGTTCCTATATATTTCCTTTCGTTTTCTGAAAACCCAAGAATTATCGGAATTGGTTTTCCATTTTTTTCTGATAATTCATTAGCCGCAAGAAGTATAGCTTTAAACATCTCAAGATTAGAAACATTAAAATGACCTATTGCTCTTTTATTTTTTTTAGCTTCCTGAATCTCTCTTAATAACATAATTTAAGTATACAGTATTAAGTAGTAAGTAGTAAGTATTAAGTGTATAAAATTTTTAATTTTATAAATAATCTCAAGTTAATTAAATTTCTAATTCACCTAATTCACCTAAGATCTAATAAAATGCTTAATTCAAAAAGTAAAATAACTTTAATTTTTAAATTATCTGCCTTAGATAGATTTAACCTTTGACCTTTTATTAGGTGAATTAGACCTTAGGTGAATTTTTAAAATAGTGAATTTTAATTATTTCTTATTCCTCAATAATGTTAATAGTGGTGTTGCCAAGAAAATAGAAGAATAAGTTCCAAACACTACTCCTATTGATAGAATCAATGCAAATTGTTTAGTAGCTTCTCCTCCAAAGAAATATAATGACAAAAGTACGATTAAAGTCGTTAATGATGTATTAATGGAACGAGTAATTGTTTGTTTTAAACTTTTTCCAATTATATCGTCAAAATTTCCTTTTTTTGAAGAAATTAAATTTTCACGCACCCTATCAAAAACTACAATTGTATCATTAACAGAAAAACCTAAAATAGCTAAAATAGCCATAATAAAAATAGTATTAATCTGGTAATCTATAAAAATACTTCCTAAATAAGCATAAATACCTGTTGGAATAACAATATCATGAACCAAGGCTATAATGGCGGCTAAAGCATACTTCCAAGAAGACACTCTATTAGCTGTATTACTCACTTCTATTACTCTACGAAAAGCAAAAGTAATAAAAAAGATAATTGCTAATACTACTATCAAAATCGCCCAAATTGCTTTATCTTTTAATTCTTCACCTATAGTAGGTCCAACAGAATTATATCTTTTTTCTTCTATTTTATATTTACCTTCTTGATTTAAAATATCAACAACAGACAATCTCTCTGATTCAGAAAGATCTCTTGTTCTTAAAATAATTCCTCCTATCTCATTTTTCGCAACAGTGGAAACTTCTTGAATAATAAAACTTCCTAACTCCATTTTTTGCAAATCAAGTTTTAGATCTTCAATACTAGGCATTTCTACCAAAACATCTTCTGATTCTAAATAAGCAATTTCTGTAATAGCCCCACCTTTAAAATCAATACCGAAATTAAGACCAAAATAGAAAATAGAAAAAATAGATAAAGCTACCAATATAGTTGAGATTCCAAAAAATATTTTTTTGTATTTTATTATAAACATAAATTAAGTATCAAGTATTAAGTAGAAAGTATTAAGTATGCAAAATTCGCAGCTAAAACATTCTAAAGAATGTTCACTCTCTAAATCAAAACGAAGTTTTGATTTAGAGAGTGAATTTTAGCTTAATACTTATTACTTACTGCCTGCTACTTTTTTATTTATTGTCCACTATATTACCATAAAGAAAAAAAAAGGACTACTAATTTATTTTAAATAAAAACGTTTACAATATAAATTTTTTAAGTATACTATATAGTTATATTATTATTAATCAAAATAGAAATTAATCTTTTTTGCATAACAGTTTTGACAGAAAAAGCAAAAAAACATTCTATTTTATTTAAGAATTATGAATAAAGAACCAAGCGATGAAACTAATCTTAAAAAGATATTTAAAACAAAGAGTATTTTAAAGAAAAAATCAGACGAAAAAGAAACTTTGATGTCTGGATTCTTTGACAAAATACAAACACCTCCTCAAATCAATTCTATGATTGAGGGAAAAGTAATAAGTATTGATAAATCATCCGTCTATGTAGATTTACCACCTTTTGGAACAGGAATTATTTTTGGTAGAGAATATAATGCTGTTCGTGATGTATTGAAAAATGTAAATGTTGAAGATAATATAGTTGCTAAGATAGTCAACATTGCAGGAGAAGATGGATATATTGAATTATCTCTTAAAGAAGCTAGACAGGCTATAGTTTGGAGTGAAGCTGAAACAGCTATGAATTCCAAAACTATTTTGGAATTACCTGTAAAAGAAGCTAATAAAGGAGGTTTAATAATAGAATGGCAAGGTATTCAAGGATTTTTACCAGCTTCTCAATTAAAATCTGAACATTATCCACGAGTTATAGATGGAAATAAAGATAGAATCCTAGAAGAACTTAAAAAATTAATAGGTCAATCTTTACCAGTAGCAATTATTGGGGCCCTACCTAAAGAAGGAAAATTAATTTTCTCAGAGAAAAATCTAGATCAAACTGAAAAGAAAGAAATTACAGGAAAATATACAGTCGGTGATGAAATTGAAGGTGAGGTTACCAGCGCAGTAGATTTTGGTATTTTCATCAAAATTGAAGATGAATTAGAAGGATTAGTTCATATTTCAGAAATAAGTTGGTCATTAGTTGAAGATCCTAAAACCTTATTTAAACCAGGAGACAAAATAAAAGTAAAAATAATTGAAATTGAAAATGATAAAATATCTCTTTCAATAAAAGCTTTGAGTCAAAACCCTTGGGAAAAAGCAAAAAGTAAATACAAAAAAGGAGATGAGGTTAATGGAGTTATTATCAAATTCAATAAACATGGAGCTTTAGCCAGTATAGAAGAGGGAGTAGCAGGATTAGTACATATGTCTGAATTTGAAAGTGAAGAAAAATTAAGAGAAACATTAGGATTAGGAAAATCTTATACTTTTAAAATAAGTATCTTTGAACCAGAAACACAAAAAATGATATTATCATTTGTTTCCTAATCAAATAAATTAAAAAACCTCCGGAGGTTGAACCTCCGGAGGTTTTTATTTTTATCTCCGGAGGTTCAACCTCCGGAGGTTTTTTTTTAATTAAATTTATTCATTGTTGTAGCTCGTCCTTCTAAAATCAAAGTATCTAAAATCTTAACAATTTTAGTTTTAGTTTTTTTGATTATTTCCATATCTTTTTTAGAAAAGTCAGACATAAGAAAATCTAAAATCTTTTTCTCTCCTTTTGGTTTTTTCAATTTTCCTGTTGGGGTAGTAGGAGTAATTCCTACTCTCACTCTAATAAATTTTTTTGTCTCCAAACTTTTAATAATAGATTCAATCCCCTTATGTCCCCCCGCTCCCCTATTAAAGGAAATTTTTATTTCTCCTAAAGCTAAATCTAAATCATCATAAACAATCACTAGATTTTCTGATTTTACTTTGTGTTTGAGTACAGCACCTAGAATAGACTTGCCTGAATTATTCATAAATTTTTCTGGCTTTAATAATTTAACAGATTTCTTTCCTATTTTTCCTTCAGAAAAAAGATTAGTTTTTTTACTACTCAAATCCCAATCAGGAAAATTATTTTTTTTAACATAATAATCCAAAAGAATTCGTCCTAAATTATGACGAGTTTTTTCATATTCTTCCCCAGGATTTCCTAAACCTACAATTAAATACATACAAGACAGTATAAAGTAAAAAATTGAAAGTTGAAAGGAAAAGGCGGGTACCTTAGGTACCCGCCTTTTTAATTTTATGAAATTATATACTTTGCATATAAACTTTTACTTTAGTTCAACAAGTAAGTGCAACACTTCTAGTAAAATAGAAGTATATGAAATATAAACATTTGGCGATTGAAGAAAGAGAAACGATACAAGAGATGTTGTGGCAAAAGTCTTCAATTAGAGATGTAGCTAAAGTATTA
>DAOWHH010000005.1 GCA_030641525.1 bacterium | reverse complement strand
ACTTTTTGTCCATTTTTAGCAGTGTTTTGTTGTTTAACTAAAACCAAATCACCATCATTTATATTTTCATCAATCATACTATCACCAACAACACGTAAAGCATAAAATTCACCAGAGTGTGGTAATTTACTTTTTGGTATAGCTATTATTTCTTTATTTTGTATTACTTCAATTGGTTGTCCTGCTGCGATATTTCCTAACAAAGGTATTTCTATCATACCTAATTCTTGTTTTACATTGATAGCTCTGGGTTGGTTTTTTTCTTTTTTTAAATATCCTTTTGTTTCTAAAGATTTAATATGTTGATGAACTGTAGATTCTGAAGAAAGCCTAAAATGTTTTTTTATTTCTTTTAGAGAAGGAGAGTAACCTTTTTTATCATTATAGATAGAAACAAAGTCTAATATTTGTTTTTGTCTTTTAGTTATCATTCTTTATATTATACCGAAAATAAACCGAAAAGTTATTTTCCAATCTGTTGATAAACCCTCTTATCTCTAATTTCCAATCTACTTCTCAAACATCCTAATAATTCTCTCTATCTCCTAAATAAATCTTTTTTTTAACTAGGTATATCAGTTCCAAGAGTATTTTTTATTTTTGTTACAAGATCGGGGGTTCTACGATATTCAGCAACTTTTTTCGTAACAGTTAAGATATCTTCTTTTGTTAAACTCCCATTTTTAAAATCTTCTATCCAATCAGTAATTTTATTCTCAAAGACCCCAACAGCCCCGACAGTTTCTATCCAACTTTTATCATTGATAAACAGTTTTATATTATTTTCCATAATTTTTTAAATTAAACGATTAATTCCTTTATTATATCAAAGTCCCAATAAACGATTATAAATTTCCTGACCCCAACAATTCCAATCGTTATCTGTAATACCATAAGCAACTGGATGAGGAAGTATACAAAAAAGAGTTTTATCATTACTTCCTATGTGTTGATTTTTATGAATTTCTACTAAATCACAATTTAAGTTTATAGATAATATCTTTATATCAATGTATAATATTTAATATAATATAAGTTTTAACTTAATTTATATATAGAATTAACATGAAAAAAGACAAAACTCCAATAAGAGATTTTATAACAAACCTTAATCAAGAAGTAAAAATGGTGTCTTCAAATCAGTTCTTGTTTGTTTTCATATTTGCTATTGCTTTTCTTTTTTTCTTTTCATCAGTTCTTATAGGTGAATTAGCGTTGTTAGTTGCAGGATGGGTAATATTCTGTATTAAAACTGAAGGGAAAATTAAAGAATTATTTTTAAATATAAATAAACATGAGTTTTTACTTACTTTCACAACAACTATGTCTGTTATCATTATGTTTGAATCTGAATTTGTTGGTGGCTTGCTTTTATTGTTATTAATATGGGGATACAATTCTAAAAGTATTCCTCATTTAATAGAAAGATTTAAAAGATTTAAGCAACATAAAATACGAATAGTGCTTTCAATAATAATTATATTAATTTCTACAACAATGGCATTTTTACAATTCAAAGAAACAAAGCAAAGAATGTTTATAGAAAATTATCCTGTGCCAATTATCACTATTATTAGTGACCAAAATAAACAAGGAAATCTTAAACAATATGAGTTAGAATTTTCTGTAAAAGAATACTTAAATGTTAAAGTAAATAATAAAAAAATAAGTCCAGTAAGTGATTTATTTAAAAAGACCATTGATTTAAATACTCCTATCACAAAGATACTTATTGAAGCAGAAAATGAATATAAATCTTCTCAAAAAAAGATTTCTATTACTCGTGACGAAACACAAGAAGAAAAACAAAAAAGGGTAGAAAAAGAAAATGAAAATGAACGATTAGCGGAAGAAAGAAGAATTCGCGAAAAATTTGAAAGAGAATCTCAAGATGGAGATGTTGCTTCTGTATGTGCACAAACATATATAAAAAATCATTTAAATTCACCTAGTAGTGCAAAGTTCCCATGGTCATTTGGTTCAGTTACTCCACTTGGAGAAAATTCTTACTTTGTAATAAATTATGTAGATGCACAAAATTTATTTGGAGCAATGATAAGAACAAATTATCAATGTATGGTTTATGTAATAGATGCTGATAACTTTATTTGTGAAAGCACTTGCGAAATGTAATATATATACAGAAAAGAAAACGGTTGGGGGTATTCACAAATGGTTTATTATGATTTCAACCTCTATGTATATTTAGAAAGAGATGGTAAAGAAAATTTAATTGTCACATCATAGTAAAATTAAAAATTTTGTTACATTATTAAATTAATATATTTTAAAAATATGGAAGACAAAACAAAAAAATGTTTATACTGTGCCGAAGATATAAAAGAAGATGCCACCAAATGCAAACATTGTGGTTCTAATTTATTATTAGAGGAAAAAAATAAAAAAATAAAAGCAAAAAACCACGAATCCTATAACACTTTTACTTTATTATCTTTTTTACTCCCATGTGTAGGAATTGTGATTGGTATAATATATTTATCAAAAAAGAATCCTTTAGATAAAAAATTAGGTGAACATGCAATTGCTTCCAGTATTCTAGCTTTTATTTTATGGGGAGTTCTCTTTAGTTTTTTTATAGGTAATGTAGAAAAACAGTTTATCTCAACCCAAACTACTTCAACTATTATGGATGATATTTATAAAAAAGTTTCTATGGATTCTGTAGAACAATACAGGATTGCAGAACGCCAAGGTGATAAAATTCAAATTTGTGTTCAAGCAGGTTTCGTAGCAGCGGCATATTTACAAGAACAAAATGAATCAAGTTACCAAGAATGGAAAGACATTGAGCAAAAGGATTGTGCAAAAGCTGGTTTATATTAATAAAACATTATAAATGAAAAAATAATATTATGAAAAACCATAAACAATTTCTAGGTGTTATAATTTTATTTATAATAATAACGCCTTCAATAACCCTAGCTTCTTGGTGGAATCCTTTATCGTGGTTTGAAAATAATGATGTTATGGAAGTTTCTGAATTGATAGCGAGTCCTATTTCTAATGTTGAGCAAAAAACAAAAACAAAATTTAATTGGTTAAATCCAAAATCATGGATCAAAAGAGAAAATAAACTAAATAAAGAAAAGGTTATCTATCAAGAAAATCTATCCACTACAACAGAAGATAGTATTATTATAATAGATACAGAAAAAACTGAATTAGAAATTGAAACAGAAAAAGCCAAAGCTGAAGCTAAAAAATATAAATTAGAAGCGGAACAAACCAGACTAGAAGTTGAAAGGCTAAAAAAAGAAAGTGAAATAAAAACACAAAATCAAATTAAAACCGAAACAATACAAGAAGAAAATAAAAATACCACTTTGACATTACCAAATGGGGCAATTATAGAAATAGATGAGAATGGGAATATAATTAGAACGATAAAAGAAGCTATACAAAAACCCTCTGAAATACCTCAAACCACACAACAAACTAAACAAGAAACTCCAATTAAATCATTAGAAATATTTTTGATTAAAATTAGTCCTAATATTTCTTCAGCAGTAATTGAGTGGAAAACGAACTTACCTACAACAGGTAAGTTATTTATAACGGGAAAAAATTTATCTTCAAAGATGTTTGATTCTCAATTTGGATTATCTACAAAACATAAAGTTTCTATATCTAACTTAATTAGTAATACTCTATATTCTTACGAAATAGAATCTATAAACAACAATAAAGTAAAAAAGGAAAGTGGTAGTTTTACAACAATGAAACAACCAATAAGAGAAATTGATTTAAAACTTTACTGGAATTCTACTAATAGTAGTGGTTTCGCAGACGATTGCAAAAATCCAATTGTTGCTAGTGCAGTAAAAGAAACAAAGAGGGCAATTTCAACAAATAGAATTATTGACTTTGGAGAAGAATTAGGTTTAGGATGGGTTTCAAATAGAGGAACTTATTATGTATTTGATAATAATGAGTATGATATTAAAAGTATTACTTTTCACAATAAAGGAACACAATCATTAAAAGATTTGTATCCTCAATTAAAAACAAGCGATCAGTCAGGAGGACGACATAAATACAAATATACAAAACCAACATATCTTGATGATAATACAATAAAATTTAATGATATTACCTTAATAGGAACAAAATCAATACATCCAATGTTAGTTATAAATCCAAAATCATGGCAGACTGGGAAAGAACTAAATATTGAGGTTTCTGATATACAATTATTATCAAATAATACTTTAATAAAACCAATTATCACAGAATTACCTTTAACAGAAAGTCATCCTCCAACGGAGATCATAAAATGTGAAATGTAAAATTTAGTTTTTTTACATTTATAGGTACTTTATATCCATTTGGATATTAGCACTCCATACGAGTGAATTTAGAAATATTTAATCCTATTTAAGCCTTATTTATAGCCATTTATAAAATGAGAAAAACATAGTTTTAAAAATTAGACTCTTTTTTGTCATTTTTTAAAGTCCTTATTTTAAGCCATATTTTAGCCCTATAATAAACCCAATTTTTATCTTTCATATAATCCATATCTTTACTTTATTTTACAATGAAATATAATTCAATATATGGAAAAAGAAAAAAGAGAAAAAACCCACCTCAAACTTACTGAACTTTTTGTTTTATTAGAAAAGATTCCTAAAAGTGAAAGACCTAGTATTATTTTAAATATAGATAAAACTTTACTGTTTTGCTATAAAGAGGAATTTTATTTATCTATGGGTTTATATGGTAAAAACCGACTTTTGAAAGAAGAACCAAATAGAGGTAATGTATTAAATTTTTTTGGGGTTATAGAATTATTGGTTAATCAAATATTTGTTAAAAACTTTGTACAAGAAGGAAAAGATGTAATGACCAAATTTGAACAATTACTTGATACAATAGATCTTTTTACAAAAGTTAAATTATTACACAAGTGGTCTATAATAAATTCTGAAACAAAAGAAATGTTAATCTGTCTGAAAGGAGCTAGAAATGATTTTGCACATAATTGGAATATAAAAAATGTAAAATATAAAAATAAATCAATATTTGAAAATTACCACGATTTTGAAAATGATGCAGATATTGTTTTTAATACTCTAACAACAATATTTAATGGAGGGAATATTGATATTGATAAACTAATAGAAGAAACAAAATCAAAATTAGCATAAATTTTATATGAAAAACCATCCCCATACCTAAAAGCAAAAGTCAAAATATATGCTATATTATAAATAATATGGAAAATAAATATCTAAGAAAATTAAATATAGAGTTAGTGGATGGAGAATATAATAATCCAATTAAGGGTCAAGTTAGCACTCCAAAACAAATTTATGATGTTTTTAAGAGTTTAAAAGATAAAGCTCAAGAAACTCTTATCGCTGTATATCTTAATAATGATTTGGAAGTTTTAACATATAATATTTTAAGTACAGGTTCAAAAAGTGAAACAGTAATTGATTTTGGTGATATTTATGGTTATGGCTTCGTAATGAAAGCAAAATATTTTGTGCTTATTCATAATCATCCAAAAGGGGACTCTAATCCGTCAGATGGAGATAAAGAGATTATGAGTAAATTTAAAGACTATTCTAAAATAGAATTAACACCCCTTGATTTCATAATCGTAGGAGATAATAAATATTGGTCTATGTTTGAAGAAATGGACGGAGGAGAATACACTCTGGGAAGTATTAAATAAATTTATAAATAATTCATTAAATATTCATATTTAATGGTATTGACTTTATCCCCACACTATCCCCTAAACAGGGGGTATTATTTTATTGTAGTTTTGTTATCATTGTAAGTAAAACAAAAAACAACATCTTATATTAAGAGTTTCATACAAAAAAACTTTTGTAAGTTATGTATAGATTATACACCAACAAGGACAAAGTTATCTACTAAATTTTGTGGATAAAATAAACATTATTAACAGTTAATTTATTAAAAAATATGAATTTAGAACTAGACTTTCTTCCAATAGGAGAAAAAACTCAATGCGGTGATGCATTAATATTAAGTTATGGAAATTTAAAAGGACAAAGATATGAATATTCAATTGTTGTAGTTGACTCAGGATTTCAAGAAAATGGAGATCATATAGTAGATCATATAAAAAATACATATGATACTGACGTTGTTGATTTACTTATTTCTACTCATCCAGACCAAGATCATTCGGGGGGTATTCCAATAGTATTGGAAAAATTAGATGTTAAAAAAATATGGATGCATAAACCATGGGATCACACCGAAAACATAGCAAAATTATTTACTAACCCTTCTGTGACAGATCAAGGTGTTAAAAAAGAAATAAACAAATCTTTATCTACTGTAAAAGAAGTAGAAAAAATTGCAAAAAGAAAAGGTATACCAATAATAGAACCTTTTACTGGGTTAAAAGATGAAAGTGGTTGTTTGGTAGTTCTTGGACCAGATGAAAAATTTTACAAAGAAGAACTTATTCCTAATTTTAGATGCACTCCTGAATCAAAAGATGATTCAATAGTAGAAACTATAAAAGATAAATTAGGAGAAATCAGTGAATCTATAAAAGATTATGTCGACGAAAAATGGGATTTGGAAACACTTGATGATAGTGGAGAAACAACTGCAGAAAATAATTCTAGTACTATATTACTTTTAAATATTAATGACAATCACATATTATTAACTTCCGATGCTGGTCAACCAGCACTTACTAGAGTTGTTAACTTACTTGATTCTGAAGAATATGATTATTCTAAGATTAAACTTATTCAAGTACCCCATCATGGAAGTCATAGAAATATCAGTCCTGATTTATTAGATAAATTAATTGGTCCTAAATTAGATATAGAAACAGATATTGCAACAAAAATAACTGTTGTTTCAATAGCTAGAGAATTAGACGACAAACATCCTTCAAAAAAAGTAATGAATGCTTTCAAAAGAAGAGGGGGTCCTGTTCATGCCACAAATGGTGGTCTTAAATACTACGGTATAGGAGATGTTCCCAGACAAAATGAATATCCTTCTTCTAAATCCTTACCGTTTTTTTATAAAGTTGAAAAACACACAAATTAGATATATGTTTAATAAATATGAAACTTATGCAAGAATTTTTCCCGCAATATTAACAATTATTCCTATATTTATATTTTCACATTTTTATCTTTACACAAAGATACCAGAAATTTTAGATGTTATTTTTGTAAAAATAACTGGAAGTATTTCAATTATTTTGGTTCTTATTTATTTTATATCCCAAATATCAAGATATATAAGTAAAATGTTATTGCAAGATAATGTTTTTCAAAACGAATTACATTTTCCAACTACCAATTATTTATTATATTCGGACAAACAATACTCGAAAGAAATGAAAGAAAAAATAAGATCCAAGATAAAAATTGAATTTGGTTTAATTTTATCTACTCCAAATGAAGAAAAATCATCAGAAGTTGAAGCAAGAAAAAGAATTAAAGAAGCTGTCGGACTAATAAGAAATAAAGTGAAAAATGGTCATTTATTACTCCAACATAATATTGAATATGGTTTCGTAAGAAATTTAATTGGAGGGACTATTATATCTATTCCTTTCTCCTTTTTTAATATTATTTTTTTTACATTACAAAAAAACATGATAATAGTGATTATATCAATTTTGTTATTAGTGTTTTATCTAACTCTTTTCATAATTAAGAAAAATATTTTAATTTACTTTGGAAATAATTATGCATCTGTACTCTTTAATGAATATTTGAGTTAAATTATTTATAAATATTTAATTTTTAAATGAATCGTACTATAATATGTATTACATTTTATAGTAAAAAAATACAATATATTTTCAAAAACAATATAAATTTTTGGACGAGTATATATATTATCTTTCCCATTCCATTGTCCCCATACCCCTCCCTTTTTATTTTTTATGATTAACAAGTTAGAAAATCGTTCCACTTAGTGAGCAAAGCTACAAAGCTTGACAAGGTTGATAAATTCGTGCATACTTATGGCAGGAGGTTCTTAAGCAAAAAATATTATTTTAAACTTTAAAAGTTTGAAGGGAGGCAGAATATGTCAAATCAAGAAATGGAAAAACAGGCAGATTTAGCAAGAGCATTAGCACGAGCAAACAATGAAAGAAACCGTTTTGTTGAGCAATTCGTCGATTTTGATACATTTGCCGAAGTCTGGCAACATGTCGGCAATAACAGAGAAGAATATGATAAGCTGGTGAATAAAGCATCAGATGCTCTCAATGAGATTAAGGAAAAGGTGTCTGATAAAAAAGCACTTGTGGAATATCTGAAATCCATTAGTGAGAGCGAACTGGCTGAAAGAATGTCGAAGATATTTAAATATTTGAAATAAGACGTTTTCGAGTGAAATACAAAAGGACTTGGTCGCTTGACTCAGTCCTTTTTGCTTTTATAATTAAGAATATGAGTGTAGAAGAAATAATTCAAGAATACGAAAAGAGTTTAGAAATTCCAAACACAAAACCAGAAAAACAGATTATGGTTTGTCCTGTTGGTGTTGTTGCCTCTGGTAAGACAACCGTGATGAAACCCTTGAGCAAAAAACTATCTTTATTAAAAATTTCCACAGACGAAATCAGAAAATTACTTAAAGAAAATGGTTACGGTTACGATTCTGTAAAAGACTTGGCTTATAATTTGGTTAATAAATATTTTGGTAAAGGTTTTAGTGTTGCTATAGATGGGGATTGTCATTCAGAAGAAGCACAAGAAAAAATAAAAAAACTTAAAGAAAAATACAAAATCAAAGTTTTTTGGATACATATAAATCCACCAGAAGAATTTATTATAAATAAATTAAAAAATAATAAGTATACTTGGCTATTTAGAGATGCCAAACAGGCAATAGAAAATTATAAGAGCAGTAAAGAAAGGCATAAAAATCTTAATTTTTCTTTTGTTTATACGTTTGATACTTCAAGAGACGATTTGGATAAACAAATAGAAGATTGTGTCACTGTTATTAGAAACTAGGTACCAAAATATCCTTATTTTGTAAGAAATAGGTTCGAACTTTGTGTACTAGGTGGAGCAGGTCGACAAGGTTGCGAGTTCTTATGATTTTACAAGTGAAGTGAACTAAAATCACAAGAAATAGAGACCAAGTAAGATTTTTATACTTATTAATTTATTTTATCTTTTATTTAAAATAATTTTTTACAGCATCTTCAAACTGTTCTATAAATATTTTCTTAAAATAAGAAATATTATTTAATTCATAAAAAAGCAAACTGGCCTTTTTATATTCTTCAATATCTACAATTCGGTAAGAAAGTGGGATAGAATTATGTGCCAAAAGAATTGCATTAGAAAACATCCTAGCCGTTCTTTTGTTTCCATCTTCAAAAGCTTGAATATAAGATACTAATATAACTGCCAAGAAAGCTTTCTCCAAAAAGCTTTCTTTTTTATTTATTAAATTAATCATTTTCTGCAAAACTTCTTTCAATTGGAAGCTGTTATTTAAAGGTCTATATTTCGTTCCAGTAATCCCTACACCAATATTTCTAATATTTTTTGTAACTCCCAAACCTTTAGTAAGCACAGAGTGTATATATTCAATATCGTGATAATCCAATTTTATAAATCTCTCTTTGTTCTGAATAGTTTCATTAAAAGCATCTTTGTGATTTAAAATCATTTGTGTCTCTTCTTTACTTTTTCCTTTTCCTTCTACATTTTCCTTAATCAATGCTTCTGTACTTAAAAGAGAATACGTATTCCCTTCAATAGCCGAAGACTTCCAAGAAAATTCAATCATTATTCTCTCAAATTCTTTGTTAATTAAAGTCTGACTATCATATTTCGAAAAGTTTTTAATAAAATCGCTTTGCAATTTATCAATTTTTTCTTTTTCTTCTTTTGAAAAAATTTCATTTTCAAGAGTTTCGAAAATTTCAAAATTGAAATCTTCTTTTATTTCTCTTTGTTCATAATTTTTAGAAAAATACTGTTCAACATCAATCTCTTCTAATATTTTAGATGCTTTAGATAGAGAATAAGAAACAAAAGCTCCTGCTCCTTTTTTATCCAATAAATTTTGTTCATACAAAAAAGATAAATCTCTCGTTATAGTTTCTCGAGAATATTGATCATTAAAAAAAGCAACTAAATCTTTGTTTTTAAAAGACTTATTTTCCTTGGCAAATATTATAATCTGTTTTTGTCTCTCGTTCATAATAAAAAGCATATCACCATTGCGTCATTAATTCAAGCTCATTGCGTCATTTATTTAAAAAATCTATAAAAACATCTACTCCACAACACTTTATTGCGTCATTAATTAAATTATATATTTTACATTACAACTTTCAGCCATGATTTTTTTATTCTAAGATTGGTTTAATCCATCTATATCTTTCTTCTTTTATTGTTTGTGACATTTTAATAGACATTAATTGATAATGTATCAAAAAGTGCCATATGTGTGTGCACATTACCCGCATCTAATGACCGTTCTTGGAAGGAAGACTTCTTTTGGGCGGTCTTCTTTTTTTATATAAAACTCTGAACCAAACTTAATTCCTTTTCAATTAACTTCCAGTTTAAAATTCTAAACGCATCCAGTAGGGGAAGCAAAGCATTATTTATAGCCATATTTTCTATACCTCCAACAGAACGGGTAATTTTTTGGTATAATGTTTTTATGAAAATTCCACAAATAACAATTCATGGTAGATTTCAACCACCCCTACACATTAGTCATAAAAACTATATTATGGATGCTTTTAATTTGGCAGATAAAGTTACTATCTTAATAACTAACCCTAATCAAGATGAAGGTTTTGTAAAAGAATCAAGTCATAGAAACGACAAAGAAAATAACCCATTTACATATAAAGAAAGGGTTAAAATTTTTTCTGATTATTTTACTAAAATTAATATACCTAAAGAGAGGTACGAATTTAAACCTTTTGATATAGTAGACGAAACAAATTGGTCAGAAACTCTTGATTTATTAATTCCTAATTTAGTTAATGTTTATGGGGAGTGGAGTGAAGAAAAAGTTAATAAATTTAAGAAAAATGGATATAAAGTAATTCGTACTGATTGTCCAAAGGAAATTCCTTTTTCAGGAAAAGATATTAGAAAAATATTAAAAAAACCCATATCTACCGAAGAAAAGAAAAAAGAATTACTCAAAGTTGGTTATGTTCCAGAAGCTTTAGAAGGTTTATTTAAAGTTGTTGAATAATACAAAAGGTTTGAGTCCTATCCCTAATTTTTATGGAAAAATCTACCAAAACAAAAAATACAAAGATTCTAGTCTTTACTTTTCGAACTTTCCCTTGGACTGATGATTTAATTATGGAATTTGGAAGTTTACAGATATTTGGTAAATTAAAAGAAAGTATTGATATTTTTTGTGAGAGTATTTTAAAAACAAAACCCAATTTGATTATCGGAGTGGCAAAATCAGAAAAAGATTACTCTACTTTTGAAAAATACACTGTAAATAAATTTAATAACGGAATAATCGAAAAAGGTGGAAAAAATAAATTTGAATTAGATACTCCTAAAAAATATTCAGATAAATTTAAAATCAGAAAAGAACCAACCAAATCTTTTTGTAATTATGGAATGTATAAGATAAAATCATTTTTAAATAAGAATGATTTAAATATTCCTTTTGTTTTTGTTCACATTTTGCAAGAAGATATCAAGGAATTAAAGAATTAAAATTGGAAAACTATTGGAGTTGAACGGGTTTTTATCCGAATAAAGAAAACAAAGAAAAAGAAGGAAAAGATGACTGACCCTTTTTCTTTTCCACGTAGTTGGACTACGATAATTTTTGAAAGAAAAGTTAAATACTTCCGTATTAGTATATAATGGATTAGATAGGTAAATAGGCAAGATTATAAGCTAAAAGCTAACCTACTGGATAATTATGATAAAAGATATCGATAAAAAAACAGATGAAGATTTGGTGTTTTTGGTTTTAGAAAATCAAGATTATTTTTTATATTTAGTTCGTAGATATGAAAAAAAATTAGGACGCTATATTTCTAGGATTTCTAATTTAAGCTCTGACGATATGGAAGATATACTTCAAGATGTTTTTATAAAAATTTACAAAAATTTAAATGCTTTTGATACTTCTTTAAAATTTTCTTCTTGGGCTTATCGGATTACTCATAACGAGGTAATTTCAAATTATCGAAAATTAAAAAATAAAGCCACTGTGATTTCTTTTGATTTAGATGGGGAGTTTATAAAAAATATTGCTGATGATTTAGATATAGAAAAAAATTTGAATTTAAAAGATTTAAAAACAGATATTTCTTTAATTTTGAATAAAATGGATTTAAAATATAGAGAAGTTTTAATTTTGAAATATTTAGAAGAAAAAAAATATAATGAAATTTCAGATATTTTAAAAAAACCAGAAGGTACAGTCGCAACATTATTAAATAGAGCTAAAAAACAATTTTTGAAAATTGTAGACGAGTTAAATTTGAAAATATAATATGAAAAATCTAAGTCAAAAAATAATAGAAAAAATTAAACAGGAGAGAATTGAACCAACTCCTAAATGGGAATTTGTAATGAAAGATACTTTTTTTTGGATTGGTTTTGTTATTTCCATATTGATCGGCGGTTTGTCTTTTTCAATTATTTTTAATACTTTATTGAATAATGATTGGGATTTGTATATACAATTAGCAGGAGGTTTAACTAAATTTGTAATAATTACATTACCTTATTTCTGGTTAATTATTTTTACTTTGTTTGTTATTGTAGCTTATTTAAATATTCATAAAACCAAAAAAGCTTATAAATATTCTTTACAAATGATAATCGGGGGTGTCTTGTTAGCTAGTTTTTTGTTAGGAATTACTTTTTATAATTTAGGGTTAGCTTCCTCTATTAATAGGGGTTTTTCAGATATGATGCCTCGGTATCATAAAATGTTAAATCCTGGAGAAAATTTATGGAGTAAACCTGAAGGAGGGTTTTTGTCAGGAACTGTGGATTATTTGGATGGGAATGTCTTAAGACTGATAGATTTAGATGGTCAGATTTGGGAAATAACTTTATCAGAAAATATATTAGAAATCGTGCCTAATTTTATTTTAGAAAAAGATTTTAAAATTAAAATCACAGGAGAAGAGATAACGGATAATTGTATGAATAAATGTTTTTATGCTGAAATGTTGAGACCTTTTGATGGGCCTCGGATGATGTTAGAAAATGAATTCTTAGATAAAGAGACTTTAGAAAAAATGAATTTGCATATGCGAGAAATTAGACCTATGCTGGAAGGAAGGATCCATAAAAACATTAAAGTATTAAAACAAGAGACAAAAAGCTAAAGCTCTTTATCTCTTTAATTTGAAAGAAAAAACAAATTTTATCGTAATAATAAATAGACGTCTTAGTGATTATTATTTAAGTTAAAAACATTATTATATATGAAGCAAGCATATAATTCCATCGCTCGGACATAGTAAAAATAATCATTACCATAATCATTTTTACTAATCCTCACTCGAAATTATGAAAAAAGAAAATTATATAGGATTAGCAGTTGTTGCCTTAATACTAACAGCTGGAATTTCTACAGCTTTTGCGGATGTAGAAACTAGAGGAGAGAGAAAAGGTTTTTCAGAAGAACACAGAGCTCACATGACAGAAATTTTTGAAAATGGAACTTACAGTGATTGGATAGCTGAAGTTAATCAAAAATTTGAAGAAAGAACTAATTTAAGAGAAGGAAGACATGCAGAGATGATGACTAAAATGACAGAACAAAATTGGGAACAGATGAAAGAAGCTCACAGATTAATGCAAGCAGGTGATTATGAAGGAGTAAGAGCAATTAAAGAAAGTTTAGGTTTTGAACAAGGATTTGGACCAAGAGGTGAAGGTCTTAAAGACGGTTCCTATAGAGAAATGAGAGAAGGTAAAAAATTCAACCAATAAAGAAATTGTTTGTAATAAAATAAAAACCCGCCACTTGGTGGGTTTTTTTATTCTCCATTTCACACTTTCAACATAACAAAGGTTTGAACATTATCCACTAAATGAAGCCCCAAAATGATTTTTTGCTATGTTTGAACTTCTTAGTTTATTTTTTTAAATTTTTTTATTTAATAGGTAAAAATCCGTTTTTATCTAACATTTCAACAATACTTCTTCTTAAATAACCATTGTTGAAGCACAAAACATATTTCCTAGAGTTTTTCTCTCGTGGCATTATCATCCCGTTTTTTTTCAAATGAGAGATTTTTCTTGTAATCGTTATCGATGTTACATTCGGAAAAAGTGAATTTATATCTGATTTTTGAAAAACTTGTTTTTCAATGGCAACTTTTAAGATTTTGTATTCATCATCGTTAATAACTTTTTTATCAAGTGAAATTTTTAGTGCTGGCAATAAAATTTCTTTTTTCAAAAATATATAATCAGCAAGTTTATAAATTTTTTCAATTTCTTGCTTAAGTCCTGACAAAACATATTCACACCAATCTAAAATTCCTTCTTTTGAAAAATCGTCTGCTTTAGCTAAAGCTTTATAATACTTATTCCTGTCAATACAAAAAATTGCCGTTGGATTTATTATCCTACCAACTTCTACATTGAAACCATATTTAATAAGCATTGCATAGGTAAACAACCGAACAACTCTTCCGTTACCATTATCAAAAGGATGTATCCAAGCAAATCTGTGATGAGCAATAGCTGTCTTTAACAAATCATATTTTGGTTCATTTTCTATGTTTATGAACTTAATCAATTCCTCCATTAGATCGGGTACTCTTAAATAATCAATTGGTCTATGTTTTGAGTTCTTTATAATAACGGGAATTTTTCTATACTCACCAGCATTTCTACTACCTTCCTTTTCAGGTGAAAGGTTTTTTGTAATTATTTTGTGAATATCACTTAAAAAAGCTCTATTTATTTTTCGCTTTGTATTTATTAAAAGATTATCAATAAAATCCATAGCTTTTTCCGAATTTTCTATTTCTAAAATACTTTCATCTTTTGTTTTTTCATTATCTTCAATTTTTGCTTCTATATATTCTACTACCGTTGTGTTATTTCCTTCTATTCTTAAGGAGCCAACACTTTCAAAAATATGAAAGATTTTTTTCAATTGAAAAAAAGTAGACGGCATTGTGCTACCACCTAGTTTTCTTTCTCTCATTCTTTCAAGTTCAATAATTAAACTTGCCAATTTTGAATTAAAATTAGGTTCAATTATCTCTATTTTTTTAATTTTAGATGTATCATCCATATTTTCATTAAGTATCATTAATATATAAAATACGACTATATTAAGCGACTTATTTGATGTATCTATATATTAATATGTATCATTAAATAAAGCAAGGTATATCAATGTGGATTACTTACAAATATAATTTAATTATTAAACAGGTTTGAACATTGTGTAATAGATGGAGTAAAGTTTTATTTATAGTACAAAAAGAAAAAGGGTTATCCAACCTATGGATAACCCTTAAAAAGATTTTGCGAATTCAAGAATCAAAAACCAAAATATCAAAAGATTCAAAAATTCAAGTTATCAAGATTCTACTGCGGAACGAACCCCGAAGTTGACCCACAGTAGTCGTTCGTATAGTCGACCCTGCGAGCGTCAAACTTGACCTCGCCGTCGTAGAAGTAGAAGATCGGAGCGTGCGAAAAGGAGCCATCGGCATCCGAAGAGAACTCATCGCCGGGACAATCCATATCTAGTTCTTCCCAACGAACGAATCGTTCTGGATGAGTTAGGACGATGGATCCAACAACGAGACTTCCAAAACCAAATTCGTTGGATACGAAAACCTCACGAGCCCGACGAACTGAACGCCCACGATGTCGCATGCCGAGTTGCCCTGCCACGATGAGAATCTCACCAGGCTGGTTCTCTGCAATCAGATCAAGAGCATGTGCTGTGCGAACATGAACTCGTAACTGTGCCGGCGTGATCTGCCCCTCATGATAGTTGTAAAACGATCGGGAGTCGGCGATCTTCTCATGGATGAGTCGAACTCCTGCGCAGTAACGTTCCGCACGGTCAGTGATCTGTGGAAAGAGTTTCTGTAGACCAATGTCAGACGGAATGGCGAACCATCCTTCGGCACCAACTGGAAGCTCCGGCAAGTTCTTGACGAATTCAAGAGCCTTGTTCGAATTGAGACCGAAAATCTCGGCAATTGCCTTGATCTGGTCGTTGATCGGCTTCGGTCCTTTGTACTCCTTTGGGTACGTGTAATTGGAATTGACTTCCTCGTCTTTGTACTTGTCAGTGACCGACAAATCCTTGAGCGAGGTTATGGATACTTTGCGGATTACATGGGCGAATTCGTTGCCGTGCTCAATTACCCGCTGGGCACCTGTTTTGTCGAGACCGAGTTCATCGAGAATCTTCTCAATAGCATTGGTTCCGAATTGAACGATTTGTTTTCTTTGTCCGTTGGTGATCGATGTATTCATCGTCATCCTCCTTAATTAAAATTTATCAGAATCGCTCTGACCAGCGACAAGTCTTGTTGTTAAGACCAGTATTTTATTAAATCTTGATATTATTAAAGAACTAAATTACGCTATAATTATACATATTCGTCAAATAAAGTCAAGATTAAAACAATGTTTGGGGATTGGGTTTTTGTGTGAAATATTATGTGATATAATTATCTTTGATATGTTAAATTACAAAAAGAAATACCTTATTTTATTTACTATTATTATAATTTTACTCTTTACGGCTTTTGTTATAGAGGAAAATGGTTCGCAGGATTCTTTGATGGAAACAACTGAAAGGGAATCTGCTGATTATAAGATAAACGACGATATTGTGTTTGTTAGTATTCCTCAGGAAGAGGAAACTTTAGAAATTAATCTTAGTTCTATGGAAAAATTAATTTTATCTAGTTCTGTGTTTGATAGTGGGGGAGCTATTCCTTCTAAATATACTTGTGATGGTGATAATGTGAACCCTCCGTTTGAAATTACTGGTGTAAACGAAAACGTGAAGTCTTTGGTTTTGATAATGGACGATCCTGATGCTCCTGTGGGTATTTGGGACCATTGGGTAAAATTTAATATTCCTGTTGATACTAAAATTATTGAAGAAGCTGGGGAATTAGCTGGTGTTTCTGGAAAGGGGACTGGTGGTGCTTTGGAATATTCTGGTCCTTGTCCTCCTGATGGGCAACATAGATATTTTTTTAAATTGTATGCAATTGATATTGAATTGACTTTAGCTGAAGGTAGTTCTAAGGAAGAGGTTGAAGAAGCGATTGATGGTCATATTTTGCAAAGTGTTGAGTTGATGGGAACTTATGAGAGAAAAATTATTTTGGATTAAAATAATTTTTCTCTCATAAGTAGCCTGTATTGGGTATGAAAAAATTTGCGACTAAAACATCTTTGATGTTCGTCCGATTAAAACAAAGTTTTAATTTAGGATTAAAACAAAGTTTTAATTTAGGAAGCAAATTTTTATACTTAATACTTGATACTTACTACTTAATACTTAATCATTATTTATGTACATAAAAGTTAATGTTTTCCCAAGGTCTAAAAAAGAGAAAATTAAAGAGGTTGGTTTAAATAGGTTTGAGGTGAGAGTTAGGGAAAAAGCGGAAAGAAATTTGGCTAATAAAAGGGTTTTAGAAATAATGGCACGGTATTTTGAAGTTGATATGAAAGAAATTAGTATTATTAATGGTCATAGACATCCAATTAAATTATTAAAAATAAGGGGTAATTCTAATTAGAGATAATATATGAACAATAATATTGAAATAAGCGCAGTGGGTGTTGAATTAAACGATGAGACTCGAGATTATATTTATAAAAAAATTGATGGTTTGAGAAAATTTGTTGATTTTAAAGATGAAAATGTGAGTACTGATATTCGGATAAGTAGAATGGTTGGACAACAAAGATCGGGTAAGGTTTATAGAGCTGAGATAGGTATAATAATGAGTGGAAAAAGGATTGGGGCTAGGGGAGACGGATCTACTGTTTGGGAGGCTATTGATTTGGCTAAAGATGCTATTTCTAAAAAAATATCTTCTTATAGAGGTAAGAGAAATTCTTTGTTTAAAAAAGGGAGCGTGAAAGTAAAAGGTTTTTTAAAGAAATTTTACAGATAAAATAAAGTAAAGCTTTGTCTGGTTAAAAGTCTAAAGAAAGAAGGGTGACCGCAAAGCGGTCACCCTTTTAATTCTTGACCTGTCTATGTATTTAGTGTTATAATCAAAGTCGGTTAGTTATTGTTTTATATAATATTTTGAAAAATAATCATTCATTAGGAGATATTAATGACTGGTAATCAAAAAGATGGACAAAAACCTGAAAAACTTTTTGTTATTAAATATAATGAAGAGATGAGAGGTTCAACTCATTCCACCAGATATAAGGAGTTATCGGAAGAAGATATTAAGATAGCAGAAGATTTTGGTGAGAAGATTGCAATTATGATAGAGGGGAATGAATTTGACCGTATTCTTCGCCCATCACATTCTTCTCTTGTGAAGATTGAGGAGATTATTTTCTATAAATTGATATCAAAAAACAAAGGACCAATTGTTTTCACCAAAGACTATCTTGAATTTGCTTCTTTCGGAGAAAAAGAGATTGTTGAATGGGACGAAAACAAAAAAGTCCGACATCTTGGCTCCATTGCTCTTCGGATTTGGAATAAGGTATTGAATCCGGGAGAAAAACTCTCTACCTCAACAGGTATCACAATCCTCATTTTAGATAAATTGATTTATGAGGTATTAAACGAAATATACCGTGGACCAAGAAAGCAGGTAACAAAAAAGGGGAATTTGGAACTCTATCAGTGGTAAATCCCATTCTCATTGTTCTTTAAGCAATAAAACCGTCGTAAAGGCGGTTTTTTATTTTGGTAAATTTAGAGTTTTAATATATAATATATCGCATAGTAATTTAATATAAAAAATATGAATACATTAGGAAGAAGAATAACTTTATTTTTAAGTTTGTTATTAATTATTGTTTTAATTGGATATTTTTATTTTATGAATAATCAAGATAACCAAGTGGATCAAATTGGTTCTGGGAATATTGCCGTTTTTAGTACGAATCTAGGGGAATTTGAGGTGGAATTATTTGGTGAAAAAAAGCCATTGACTGTGGAAAATTTTAAAAAATTAACTGGGGAGGGTTTTTATGATGGGGTTAAATTTCATCGGATTATAAAAAGTTTTATGGTTCAAGGAGGTGATCCTTTGACTAAGGATGATAGCCAAAAAGTGATGTGGGGAACTGGGGGTCCTGGATATATGTTTGAGGATGAAATTGGCGATGATAATTCTAATCTTATTGGTACTATTGCAATGGCTAATTCTGGTCCTGATACTAATGGGAGTCAATTTTTTATTAATACGGCTGATAATAATTTCTTGGATGATAAGCATACTGTTTTTGGTAAGGTTATTTCAGGTGTGGATGTTATTGAGAAAATGGGAAATGTACAAACAGGGGAGAGGGATATTCCTGTTGAGGCGGTTGTGATTGAGAAAATAAGATTAGTTGAAAGTTTATAAAGTTGAAAGTGAAAAAAGAGAGGAAAAAAGAGCGTCGGCGAAGCCGACGCTCTTTTTAATCCTTATTTTATATCATTTTAATAAACTTAGTAAGGTGAAAAGGATTTTTCCGAAGTTGACGAAAAAATGTACTAAGTTTGAGTTTATTTTTATTCTGCTAAAATCATTTCTATAAGTGATCTTACTGCATCGTAAGGTTGTGCTCCGCTGATTGGGAATATTTCACCTGATTCTGTAATCACTATTGTATGGGGAGTTCCTTCTATCCCTATTCCAATTCCACTTTGATAATCATCTTCTATTTTTTTTGCTTTATCCTCAAGTTCAAGACAAGCTAGGAATTCTGTTTGATTAAGTCCTATAGATTGGGCAACAGTTCCTAATTGGTCTACTTTTGTCCATCCATTTTCATCTGTTTCAAATATTTTTTCTCCCATTTCCCAGAATTTACTTTCTCCTCCTAATTCAGCTGCACATTCTGTAGCTATGGCTTTTGTATTTGTTGATTCTCCATGAACAGGGAAATGTCTAACTACCCATGATACTCTTTCATCTTTAGCATATTCACTCATTATTTGCTCCATTGTTTGGTGGAATATCTTACAATAAGAGCATTCGAAATCAGTAAAGGTAATCATCTTTATTTTGGCATTTGGGCTACCTAAGATATGATCGCTTTCTTTTACGCTAATTTGTATTTGTGCTTGTGCTTGTTCGTTGTTATTAGTTTCTGCTGAAAAAGATTCAGCAGGAGCTCTTGTAGCGAATAATCCCCAAGAGATTAATCCTCCTGCTATGATAATTGAAAATGGTATTAATAATTTGTTTTCTTGCATAATATTTTTCTTAGTTATTAATTTAAAATAAACTTGTTGTTGAAGAATTGTCTTCTTTCTCCTCCCATTGGCTTGTGTCTAATTCTATTTCTTTTATATCATCTCCTTTATTATATTTCAATTTGCCATTGTTCATAGCATATTCGTAAACTTCTTTAGTGATTCTTACATCATCTAGGCAATATTTTTTTATTTTTTCTAATTCGCCGTTTTTCCACCAAGTAATGGCCTCTAGTCCGTGTCCGCTTTTTCCTTCTCCGAGAGTGGCTTCTGCTATATCATTTAATTTTATTCTTCTACCTAATGAATTTTTTATTTCTTTTAGAATATCTAAACTTTTTATTTTCCTTAAATCTCCTTGGTAATGTTTATTGAGTAGGGGAATATCAAAATGATCTGAATTGAAACCGATAAGCATATCGGCTTTTTCTATAATGGGCCATAATCTATCAAAATCATCTTCAAAAAAGCTATCGTATTTATCTGTTTCTGAATCGTGAATACAAACAACAGAAATATCTAAAAGAGAAGGATTATTTTCTCCAACATCTTCAAAAGTGTTTTTTGTTTCTATATCAAATGTTATTTTTTTCATAACGATGAAATTATACGCTTGCTTCATCTAAAGTTGTTTAATTTTAACTGATATAGGGGTAATAAACAAGTTTAAAAAAGAAAAATAAAAACCCTCGCAATGTTTTGCGAGGGTTTGGTTATCATTTTTTAGGAGAATCTGGCTTGGATAACATATAGGTACAGGCATCGATTTTCATATTTTTACTTCTTTTGAGACCTATACTATACACGATCAAAAAGAGAGTAAAGAATAAAAGTCCAAAGCCGAAATATTTCATCAAAAATGTCACCGTACTGTATGACCATTCTCTATTTTCTGGTCTGAAAAAGAACCCGTAGACAAGGAAACCTACTCCACCTAGAAAACAAAATACTTTTAAAAGTAGAAATGCTTTTTCTTTTTTCATTTTATCCTCTTGCGTAATGATTGTTTGGGGAAGATTATAAATGAACTTATTATCTATAATAATAGACTATATTATTGTATTTGTCAAATGGTAAAAATCAAAAATAAAACCCTTGCAGTAACTTTAGTAGTCCTGCAAAGGTTTGGGGATTAATCCTTGTCCGGATATTCTCTGGATAGGATTTGAACTGTCGCTAGACAGTTTTTTCTTTAATCAATCTTCATTAATCGGTGATTAATGAATACAAAAATAATGAGATTTAAACTTCCTGCGCTGATATAATAACTTGCCACTGCAAAAAGAGTTAGATGTTGTTGGTATAAACCCAAACAAAGGGATACAACACCAATCAAAATAGTTATTATCATTACTTTCTTGCTCATCTTTCCTCCTATTAATTCTGTTGATTATGGTTTAAATTTCCTATTACTTATGTATGTAATGGTACACTATAATAATATATATGTCAAGCTTTTCGACATTAATTATTACCTTAATTTTAACAAATGTTGTGTTATGATAAATATGAAATTATATGAAGCGAGCATATAATTCCTGCGTTCGGATTATGTAGAAATAAATATTAACATAATTATTTCTACCAATCCTCACTTGAAATTAGATGAAGCGAGCATATAATTCCTGCGTTCGGATTATGTAGAAATAAATATT
>DAOWHH010000009.1 GCA_030641525.1 bacterium | reverse complement strand
GGGAGAAAAAAATAGACAAAGAATTGACGAATTGTCTTCTGACTTGTAGAATATTAATATAATAAAGGCCTGGTGGTGAACTGGGAACACGGCGGTCTGCAAAACCGATATGAGCGGGTTCGATTCCCGCCCAGGCCTCAAAGTTCCTTTTAAAGATATTGGATTTGGGTGGAAATTGCACCCAATTGAAAATTTAGTTATTATAAATTTTGTTAAGTGAATTAAGAATTTAATATATGCCCAGGTGGTGGAATTGGTATACACGCACGACTTAAAATCGTGTCTCTAACGGGATGCGGGTTCGACTCCCGCCCTGGGCACAAAAATACAAAATCAAAGCGTTAGCTTTAATTTTGTTATTTTTTGTAGTTCTAGGGTGGGAGTCGAAAGACAGAGGTCGCGAAGCCGATTTTTTCATAGAAAAAATCATGACTGAGTCAGGGTCACGAGCACTTAGCAGATTTGAGTGCGAAGCACGAAAAATATGCTTAGTGACTTGTGACCGACTCCCGCCCTGAGCACAAAAACCGCTTATAGCTCCTAGTTGGTGGAGATGAAAGCGATGTCTAAGAGCCTTCATGGCTCTTAAGCTTAAGGTGTTGTAAATTTTAATTAAAAAAGTATATCAAAAACATAAAAAAATCCACCCGTAGCTCAGTTTGGTAGAGCAGCAGCCTCTTAAGCTGACGGTCACAGGTTCGAGCCCTGTCGGGTGGACATTGATTTAACTACTTATTTAGTATATAATCCTATTTATAAAAATAATATTATGTCACAAGATAATCTAATAAAAATGACTTGCCAAGATTGTAAAAGAATCAATTATTGGTCAACCAGAAATAAAAAAAGTGTTGAAAATAAAATAGAACTTAAGAAATATTGTAAATGGTGTAAAAAACACGTTCTTCATAAAGAAACTAAAAAATAAATAAAAAATGCGGAGATTTAATCTCCGCATTTTTTATTTTCATTATTACGATACACTTGACAATGTATAATAATTGTTATAATATACAACCAGAGTTTATTAAAATATAAAAAACAAAACATACAGACGGAGTAAATAATGAAAAAATTATTGATTATATTTTTTCTTTTTCTTCCTTCTGTAATTTTTGCAGAAGAAGATTTTGAATGGTTACCCTCTATAAAAACAACAGGAGGACTTATAAGCGGATATATTACCGGGTTCATTCTACATGAAACTGGTCACCAATTAGAAGCCTCAAGAACAAATACTGACATCTCTTGGAAAATGGATGGGGTTAAGTTGACATGGCACACCAAAAAGAATAAAGAGGATGTTTCTAGATCGTTTTATTTAGCAGGACTTACAACTGATATTGTAGGAGGAACTATCCTTACCTATACTCTCACAGAACCAACAAAAAATCCTTTTCTATTGGGTTTAATAATATTCCAAATTACGAATCCTATTTTCTATGTTTTATCTCATGAATTCATGAGACCAGAACCTTATGAAACTGGAGATATTTGTGGTTATGAATCAACAGGAGCAAATCCAAAACCTTTAGAAGCTTTTCTTTTGTTATCTTCTCTTGCAAGTCTTTATAGAATAATGGCTCCTTCTACTGAGGTTTATCCGTTAATAACAATGAATAAGAATCTTTTAGTAATAGGTATTACTAAAAGATTTTGACAAATAATCCAGCTATGTATTATATAGCTGGATATTTTTTATAGAAAATTATTTGAAAATCTGCTAATATTTGGATAAGTATCTTTAAATTACGAAATATGTAAAGAATATAAGGGTCTATCGGTTAATTGGTAAACCACTGGTCTCCAAAACCAGGACTGCAGGTTCGAGTCCTGCTAGACCCGCAACGAAGTATCTATTTTTTCTACAAAAACAACTTAACTAATCTTATATCTTCAAAAGAGGCTTTATTTCCTAAAAGACTTTTAACTGGACTTAATTTATCTCCTTTTGTTTTAGCCCAAGCTTTTTTTATTTCATCAAAATTTTCTATATCTTGTTTCAGATATTTGATATCAATTTTCCCTTCATCTTTTAATTTTTCTAAATGACCGATTATGGTTGATTCTGTTAAATTTCTTTCTCGTGCTATATCCTCTATCATCATTTCTTTTTCTATCATTCCTTTGGTTATATCAAAAGTAGATATTTTAATTTCAACAGGTATGTCTATACTTGCTCCACTTAAAAAATTTTCTTGAGCGTCTTTTAAATCTTGTTTATTTATTTTTTCATATTCATTAGAAAACAAATCTGATTGTTTTTGTAATTCTCCGTCAAAATTCAAAATATCTTCATTTACCTGAAGAGCCATATTATTTATTCCTTTCAAATATAATCCTTCTAGAGACCTAACACGAGATAAAGCGACATAACCCATTCCTGCTACAAATGATTTGGATAAATCAATTTCAGCACAATCTAAACTCATTCCTTGGCTTTTATGAATGGTAATTGCCCAAGCTAATCTCAAAGGGACTTGGGTAATTTTGGCTTTTTGGACTCCGTCTTCTTCTATATGCCAAGACTCTCTTTCAACTAATATCTTTTTTCCTGTATATGTTTCTACTACAGGTAAGCCATTATTAAAATCTATTATTATTCCCAAGGTTCCATTAACATACCCTTTTTCAAAATTGTTTTTTATAAACATCACAATGGCACCCTTTTTCAATTGTAATTTTTCCATAGCCAAACAAGACTTTTTTAACGCCTCAACCAATTTTCTTGTACCAGTGTCTTGTATATTGTAAATATTAGGATATGAATCTATCTTATCTAATTCTTTTAAATTCAAAGAATCTACATCTTTATTATGTGTATATAATTTAGTGGGTTTTTGTTTTAAATTTTCAACCCTCATTCTCTTTTTTAAATATTCCCAACTTTGCTCCCCCACTTCGTTTCTTCTTATTTCATTCAAAATTTGTAATAAGGAATTATCAATATCTTGTCTATATTGTTCTTCTAAATAACAAGTATGTAAATTCATATTACTCCAAATCTCAGATTTATAGGCAAAATCAATATCTTCTCTTCCTTTATTTATTGGTGGTAATTGAAAAAAATCACCACATAAAATAATCTGTATCCCTCCAAATGCTTCTTCATTATGTTTGAAAGCTCGACAAATTATATCAATAGCATCTAATTGAAAAGAATGAAGCATAGAAACCTCATCTATTATCAAAACTTGAATATATTTAAATCTCTTTTTTAAATATGGCTTTTTAAGCAAAGACTCAATATCTAATTCAGATAATTTATCTTTAATTCCCAAACCAGACCAGGAATGAATAGTGACACCATTCATATGAGTAGCGGCAATACCTGTAGAGGCTGTTATCCCCACAGAAACATTTTTTGATTTCAAAAAATCAATATATTTATTGAGAATGTAAGTTTTTCCACTTCCTGCAGGACCTGTTAAAAAAACATTTTTTCCTGTTTTTAAAATTTCTAAAGCATCTTTTTGTCGCATAATGAATTGATTATAACATATAAAATTAAGTCAAAAACTAAAAAACAAGATTAATTTCTATATCAACCTTTTACAATAAGTGTAGATATTTACTTTTATATCTAATCTGGTATTATACAATACTGACGCGGAAAGCCAGATTTTAGTTCATCTCATTTAGTTTGTATTTTTGGATTAAGTTCCTTCCACAATAGCATGGCACGGTGAAAAGGTAACAAAGATATAGACTCCATTGTTCTACTTTCCGCGTTTATTTCACCTCACTCATTTTGGGTTTGAGGTGTTTTTTTTATGTAAAAAGTTTATAAATTTTTTACATATTCTCAATAGTTTCAATTCCTAACAAACTCAATCCATTTTTTAATACTTGAGCTGTACCAACACTTAAAGCTAATCTAAATTGTTTTTCTTTTTCAGGAGCATTTACTACAGGACAATTAGCATAAAATTGATTAAAACGCTGAGCTAATTCATAAAGATAATTACAAAGTAAATGAGGAGATATCTCTGTCCCCGCTCTATAAGTAATTTGAGGATAACGAGCCAACCATTTTAATAAATTTAATTCACACTCACTTATAATCTGGAGAAGTTCAACCTCTCCGGATTTAAATTTCCCTGATTTTTGAAGAATTGATTTTGCTCTCACATAAGAATACAAAACATAGGGACCAGAAAACCCTTCAAAATTTACAAATTTTTTTGGATCATAATTTATATTCTTATGAAATTCATGAGATAAAATCAAGAACTTCAAACCTGCTAAGGACACCACTCTGGATATTTCTTTTCTTTCCTTTTCATCATAATCTTTTAACTCTTTAATCTTTGTTTGAGTAACTTCAAAAGCCTCTTCTAAAATATCCATCCCTTTAACACTCCCACCCATCCTAGAACTTGTTTTCTTTCCACCTCTTAACATCCAGCCAAAAGGAATATGTATATATTTCTTTTTAAATTTATTATCTAATTTTTCTAGTATTTTAATAATAGCTTTGAAATAATCTGTTTGTTCCACAGATGTTAATGTGATATTTAAATTTAAATCAGGATAATCTTCAAATTTTTGGAAACCCAAAGCTAAATCTTTAGCGGAATAAGTTACATTACCCTCTCCTGTTCTAAAGACCCATGTTGCCAAACCGTCCTTTTCTCCATCATAAATAATAGCTCCATCACTTTCAGAGAAAATATCTCCTATATTTTCTTCTACTATTTTAAGAGCATTTTCATATACTTTGGTTTCGGGGTATTGTTTATCATAAATTATTCCTAATTCAGCAAAAACGGCATCTAGGTGCTCTAAACTCCATACTTTAATTTTTTCATATAAACGAGTTCTTTCATTATCTTCTTTTTTATAAATATCTTTATTTATTTCTTTGATTTCAGCTTCAATTTTTTTATCTTCAAATTTTTCTGAAGCATAAACATAGGCATCATCTATATATTTCATTTTCTTATGTTTATCCCAATTATCAAAATCATCAGGAATACCTTTTTGTAAGATCCCCCAAGTAGTTTTGGCTGTATGCATTCCTATGTCTCCATAATAATTTGTTTTAATTACTTTAAAACCAAGATTTTCAAATAATTTTACAATAGAGAGACCTGAAATAGCACTTTTAAGATGTCCAATATGAAAAGCTTTATGTGTATTTGGTTGTCCAAATTCAACCATTATTTTTTTAGATACTTCTTGTTCAAAAGAACCATAATCTTCTTTTTGTTCTAGGATATTTTTTAATTCGGAAATAAAATAATCATTTTTAATTCTAAAATTAATAAAACCTGGAGTCATGACTTCAATTTTTTCAATTAGATCTGGATTTGATATTTTTTTGGCTATTTCATTAGCAATTTCCAAAGGATTTTTTTTCAAAATTCCGGCTAAAGCCATAGCTACATTAGTGGCATAATCTCCATGGGATTCTTCAGATGGATGTTCCACTATAAAATTAACTTCTTGATCTAATAAAAAAGTCTTTATAATTTCAGTAATTTCTTGTTCTAATACCTCTATTATAGGATCTACAACAACATTATTTTTGAAAAACTCTTGTATTTTCATACTCATATATTACCATATTGTCTATGGATAAGAAATTTCAAAGGAAAATAGAAGATTTTATTTGTGAAAATTGTAAAGAAGAAATTAAAGGAGATGGTTATACTAACCATTGTCCTTTTTGTTTATGGAGTAAACATGTTGATATTAACCCTGGTGATAGAGCTTCAGATTGTAGAGGAATGATGAAAGCTGTAAAAATAAATAAAAAAAGTGATGAATATATCATCACTCATCGCTGTCTTAAATGTGGATATGAAAAAAATAATAAAGTCTCAAAAAAAGATAATTTTGATGAACTTTTAAAACTTTAATTTTTATAAAATTAGAAAATAATTGGAATTTCTAAAGCATTATCAAGTTCTCGTAAATCTGATGGATTATCTTTTTGTAATATTAAAGTACCTCTCTCTCCATAAGCTGGTTTTTCAAATTCTAAGATTCCTTTGAATGGAATGATATTTGATCTAGGGTCTGGTTGAGCAGTTAGATAATGTTCAGCGATTATTTTTCCATCCCAATCAGTTAGAATCACAGGAAAATCTCCTTCAAAATACCAACTCCCTACCGCCTGACCTTCTAATACCAAAGGGCTACTAATCTTGTCATTTGGTCTGGGTGTATACAATTCTATTAAATCTTGCACTTCAAAAATATTTCCTATATTTTCAACAAAGGTTTCATTACCTTTAGGATCTATACATTGTCTAGGATAAGATTCCATAGCAGGATTACCTGCTTCTAAACAACTTATAAAATCCGTTACTATAATTTTCGTTTTATTGGAATAGGAATACCAAGCGAAAAAAGCTAAGATTATAAAAATTAAAATTATATAAATTATTTTTTTCATTGTGACTTATTAATTACATCTTTAATTGATCCGTTAGGTATATAAAAGGTTCTTCCTTCTTTATCTTTTAATACGGTAGAACGTATTGTCATTCTTAAAACCTTACCTTCAAAACTTCCTAATTTAATTTCATCTCCAATTCCATATTGATTTTCAATTAAAATAAAAAGTCCTGAAACAATATCTTTGACTAATGATTGAGTTCCAAATCCTATAGCTAATCCTAAAACTCCTGCACTGGCTAAAATAGGAGTTATATCTATACCAAATAAACTTAAAATCATTAAAAATAAAACTCCATAAATAATGACATTTCCAGTATTTATTATTAAACCCCCTAAGGTCTCCATTCGCTGTTCTTTTTTAGAGACATGGGAGTCATTACCATCATCTACAGTTTTTTCTAATTTTTTAACTATAAATCTCAAACCTGCTTTTCCAAAGAAAAACAAAATAATGATACCGATAATATCAACCATATTTTGCTCTATTATTTGTAATAAAAATTCTTTTGTAAACATAAAATTATTATACACCCATATTACTCATTAATACTATTATTATATCTATAATAACTTTATTATCAAATATATTGATGTAATGGTTGACAATCAATATAAATGTGATATACTTCTGTACACAAAGAAGTTCTTCATTCAAAATTGTACCAACTCAAAATAACACTTAACGTATAAAATAGCTATGAATATTATAATTAATTTTTGTAGAAGGAGAAGGTATTTAAGATATAACCACTATAAACATAAATCGTGGAAAAAAAGTGTATCTGGAGCTATTAAAGATTTTAAAGTCATATTAAGAAAAAAAAGGGTACATTCGTTCCTAAACAACGGAATTGAATATAGACAAGTTAAATACGAATAAAGAAGAATATACACATTCTTTCTATTAACCCCCTAGTTTCGAAACTAGGGATTTTTTTTATTTAATTTTAATGGTACTTTTCAAAAAACCTTGATATAATTCTGTTCATGACTACAAAAAGATTTTTTAAAAAGAGGAAAAAACTTTTAATTTCTTTTATTATACTTATAGCTTCAATTGCTGTAATTTCATTTTTTATACTTGGAAAAGAAAAAGAATCTATATATAGCTTCGTTGTAGCTGAAAAAGGAAATTTGATTCAAGAAATCAGTGCTACTGGAAGGGTAAATGCAGTTAATGATATTGACTTAGCTTTTGAAAAAAGTGGTAGGGTTAGTAAAGTTAATATTGAGATAGGAGATGTATTTAAAAAAGGCCAGATATTAATTGAATTAGAAAGTAATGAAATATTAGCTGAATTATCTCAAGCCAGAGCATCAGTAGAAAGCGCTAAGGCAACTCTTCAACAATATGAAGCTGTTTTAGAAGGTGAAAAAATAACATTGGAAGAATTAAAAAAGGGAACAAGGCCAGAAGAAATATTAGTTTATGAATCAAAGGTTGATAACGCTAAAGCTACCCTTGAAGCTGCTAAAGAAAATATCGTAGATAATTTATTAGATTCTTACACCAGATCAGATAATGCTATAAGAAATATGGTTGACCCAATGTTTTCAAACCCACAAGGATCAAATCCAGAAATTAGTTTTCCTATAAGTAGTTCTCAACTTGAAATTGATGTTAATTGGAAAAGAGCATTCATAGAAGAAATGCTTTTTGAATGGACAAATTCTCTTGAACAAGTTGATACTTTTAGTGATTTGACATCAAATGTTGAAGAAAGCGAAGAATATTTAAACGAAATAAAAACTTTTCTTCAAGAAATGGCAATTGCTGTTAATGGTTTAAGTGCTAGTATTGATTTTTCTGAGACTACAATTGAAGGGTATAGAACCGATGTTTACACAGCCAGAACTGACATCAATACAGCTATTACTAATCTATCCTCCGCTAAAGAAGAATTGAATACTGCTGATACTGCCCTATCAGTTGCTATAAACGAACTTTCTTTAAAAGAATCTGGTAGTACATCTGAACAAATCAATAATCAGGAAGCTATTATTAGACAAGCTATGGCAAATATAAACTCACAAAAAGCTGAAATTAAATTAAAAGAATCATCTGTAAGTGCTTCTCGTGCAAAACTTTATAAAAATTATTTACGATCTCCTATAGATGGGATTATAACAAAACAGGATGCAAAAATAGGAGAAATCGTCCCTGCTAACGAAATAATCGTTTCTATTATTTCTCAAGGAGAATTTGAAATAGAGGCAGATATTGTGGAAGCTGATATTGCTAATCTTAAAATTGGTGACAAGGCGAAATTATCTCTTGATGCCTATGGGGAAGATATTATCTTCAAAGCAAATGTTATAAAAATTGATCCTGCAGCTGTATTAATTGAAGGAGTAGCTAATTATAAAACCACTTTGGTATTTGAAGAAAAAGATGACCGGATCAGAGCAGGAATGACTGCTGATTTAGATATAATCACGGCTCAAAAAGAAAATATTATCGTAATTCCCCAAAGAGCTGTTATATATAAAAATGGAGCTGGTAAATTTGTTCGCATTTTAATGGAAGAAGATATAATAGAGGAAACTCAAATTGAAACTGGTATAAGTGGAAACGGTGGAAAAATTGAAATATTAAAAGGGGTTAGAGAAGGTGACAAGGTTATTACTTCTATAAAAAAGTAGCAAGTAATATGTAAAAAGTATCAAGCCAAAATACTTTCTACTTAATATCTAATACTTATTTATGAATTTAATAGAAGTTGAAAATTTAAAAAAGGTTTTTGGAGAGGAAATAAAAACCCATGCTCTAAGTGGAGCTTCTTTTAAAATAAAGGAAGGTGAATTTGTGGCAATTATGGGTCCATCTGGTTCTGGTAAATCTACCCTTATGCATATTCTAGGTCTTTTGGATCGTCCTAGTTCTGGAAAATATAAATTTGATGACAAAGATGTTAGTCGTCTAGATGATGATGAATTAGCTCTTTTGAGAAATGAAAAAATAGGTTTTGTTTTTCAGTCTTTTAATCTATTACAAAGAACTACTGTTTTAAAAAATGTTATTCTACCTTTAATTTATTCAAAAGATAAATCTAATAAAGAAGAAAGAGCTAAAAAAGTTTTAGAAAGTGTTGGTCTCTCTCATCGCTTAGATCATTTCACTAATCAAATTTCTGGAGGTGAAAAACAAAGGGTGGCTATTGCTAGAGCCTTGGTAAATAATCCTTCTATTATTTTTGCTGATGAACCAACTGGAAATCTTGATTCAAAATCTGGAGCACAAATAATGGAAATATTAGAAAAATTGAATAGCGAAGGTAATACTATTATTTTAGTAACACACGAAACTTACACAGCTCGTTGTGCTAAAAGAATAATCCATATTAAAGATGGGGAGATAATTAAAGACGAAAAAATTTCTGAAAATAAGAGAATCTGCTCTGGAAATCTTAAAAAATAACTATAAATTTGAATTTAGATATTATTCTTGAATCATTTGACAACCTATAATAGGTTATGTTGTTATATATATAACATGTTTATTAAGATTAAGTATTTATAAACTCTCAATATTTCATTGATATACAATCTAAAGGAGAAAAATGACACTTATTACTAATTTAGTTATAATAATACTTTTCGGGTATTCAGGAGTAAATCATGTCATCCCTGCATTAGAAAAAGATATACTAACTAAACCTGAAATCAAAATAATGCATCAAAGCGGAATGCTGTTAGAAAAAAATTTAGAAAAAATACCAACAGATGGAGAAAATTGGAGAGTATCAATAAATATCTCTTTTTAACAACCGCCGAAAGTAGAACTGCTATTCTACTCCGGCGGTTTTACTTTTATCTAAAATATTAACTCCTTTTTGTTATGATTTTTGATATAATTTAATAGTTAGGAAAAATCGTTTTGCGATTTTTCCTACCACTTTCTACTTTCTACATACTACTTACTACTTATTATGTTTCAATTAATATCACAATCAATTTCCATTTCATTAACTGCTCTTTGGGCAAATAAAACACGGAGTTTATTAACAATGCTTGGTATTATTATTGGTGTAGCTTCTGTAATTATAATTATGTCTATTGGAGCAGGTGCTCAAAATTTGATTATCTCTCAAGTAGAAAGTTTAGGAACTGATTTAATAGGTGTTTTACCCGGCTATACAGAAGATGGACCACCGACTGGGGGCTTCGCTATAACCACTCTCAAATATGAAGATGTTTTATCTCTAAGACAAGAAAAAGATTTTCTTAATATAATAGAAATAGCTGGCTATGCTAAAGGTTTTGGTTCTGCAAAATGGAAATCTGAAACTTACGAAACTTCTTTAACAGGAACAACTGCTAGTTATTTAGATGTTGAAAGAGGAGAGGTTGAAAAAGGTCATTTCTTTTCAAAGGAAGAAGAAAAAAATCTTTCTAGAGTGGCTGTGTTAGGAAGTGCCGTTGAAGATAATCTTTTTGGTCAATCTGATGCTCTTGGACAAAGAATTAAAATCAATGATATTAGTTTTGAGGTTATCGGAGTGATGAAAGAAAGAGGTGTAATAGCTTTAGAAGATTATGATGATCAAATTTTCTTACCTATCAAAACCACTCAAAGAATGATGCAAATAAATCATATAGGATTAATTCGTGCCAGAATAAATTCTGAAGAAAATATTGATGAAATTATTGAAAATGTAAAATTAATTTTGAGAGAAAAACACGACATCAAAGATTCTAGTGGGAAAAATGATGATTTCACTGTCAGAAGTTCTGCTCAAGCCTTGGATATGATTAAGGTCATTACTGATGGTTTAAAACTTTTTCTAGGAGCAATGGCTGCCCTTTCTCTTCTTGTGGGTGGAATTGGAATAATGAATATTATGCTTATTTCTGTCACGGAACGAACCAGAGAAATTGGTTTAAGAAAAGCTTTAGGAGCTAATATCACCCAAATATTAGGGCAATTTTTGACTGAAGCCATCTTTCTTACAGTATTTGGTGGAATTATCGGTATCGTAACAGGAGTTCTGATATCGTTTTTAGTCGCTTTAGGAATTCAGCTTTTTGGTTATAATTGGGCTTTCATTATTCCATTGTCATCAATTTTATTTGCCCTGAGTGTTTCTGCTGGAGTCGGATTATTCTTCGGATTTTATCCTGCTTATAAAGCTAGTAAATTGAACCCTATGGAAGCTTTGCATTATGAATAAATAATTATGTCATCAATAATTTCAGCAATAGAATTAGCAATACAAGCATTTAAATCTCATAAGGTGAGAACTTCTTTAGCGATTTTGGGTGTGACAATTGGAATCTCTAGTATCATTGTTGTCTTCTCTGCTGGTGAAGGTATAAGTGGACTTCTTTTAGGTCAAATTGAAGCTTTTGGTTCAGATACTATTCAAGTAGAAATAAAAGTACCTAGTAGTAAAACAGGAGCTGCTAGCGAAACCCAAAGTGCTATCAGTCTTATGCAAGGAGCACAGGTGACAACTCTTGATTTAGATGATTTAGAAGATGTTGTGAAAATTCCTAATATAGAAAACGGCTATAGTATTCTTATGACTCAAGAATCAGCTACCTACAAAAATGAAATTCATAGAACATATATTTGGTCCACTAATGCTTCTTTCATGGATATAGATAGAACAGAAATTCAAGAAGGGAGATTTTTTACAAAGGCTGAAAACCGCTCTTTAGCACAAGTAGTTGTATTAGGAACTAATATAAAAGAAAAATTATTTGGAGATAATGATCCTATCGGTAAAAGTATTAAAATTCGAGATACACGATTTCGTGTTATAGGAGTAATGGGAGAACGAGGAAGTGTTATGACCTTTGATTTTGATGATTTTATTTATGTTCCTATAAGCACTATGCATAAAAGAATTATGGGAGTTAGTTTCCTTCATAATATAATCCTTAAAGTTAAGGATATGAGTATAGTAGAAGAAACACTAGAGGAGATTAGAATAGTCTTAAGAGATAATCATGACATTGACCCTCCGAAAGAACAATTAGAAGGTTGGACAAATACTGGTAAAGATGATTTTAGAGTTGTATCTATGACGGAAATTTTAGATATATGGAATGAGATATCTTCAACTTTAACTTTGCTTCTTTTGGCTATTGTGGCTGTGTCCTTGGTGGTAGGAGGTGTTGGAGTTATGAATATAATGTATGTTATTGTGAGCGAGCGAACTCCTGAAATTGGCTTAAGAAAGGCTGTGGGAGCTAAATATTCCGACATAATGTGGCAATTTTTAATTGAATCAATATTAATAACTCTTATTGGTGGTATCATTGGAACTATTATAGGAATCCTCATCGCCTATATGATTTCCATTGGTGCTAATTATTCTGGTATTGATTGGAATTTTGTAATTCCGATTAAAGCTTTCATGACTGCATTTTTATTTTCAATAATATTCGGAATTATCTTTGGAGCAAACCCTGCTAGAAAAGCAGCTAAGATGGATCCTATAGATGCTTTGTGGTCTGAACAATAAAAATTTAAAATAAAAAGAGCGGTGGGCTAAAGCCCACCGCTCTTTTTGTTTTAATTCTATAATTCTTCGTCTCCTGCAGTACCACTATCATCATCTACTAAAGGAGCTTCTTCTATAACGTCATCCATTGATTCTTCAGCTTCTGTAGAAGGCGTTTCTTCTGAACCTTCCATAGGTGTCATTTCTTCATTATCCATATTTTTTATTGGAGGGTGAACACCATATTTAATGCTCTAACCCTTAATTAAATTACCTTATAATACAACTTTAATAAAAATAATTAGATTTTTGTTTAAGTTTCTTGGTTTTTAGTTTTAGCATTAAAAGCTACAATTTAAAAAGAAACTTTATAAAAATCTAATTAATTTAAAGATATTATAACTTATTTAAAAACGATTCAAGGTATATCTGTGGATATTGAAAAAATCAAATATCAAAATGCAAATCTATCTACCAACAGGCAGGAATCAAAAAAAATACACAAAGAAAAGCGGTTACTTTTTTGTGTGGTAAGATAAAATTAATATAAAAACAAATTCTTTAAGTATCCTTTATTTTCTATAATAAGCTTTCAAAAACTCTTTTTTAAACTCAAAGAAATTATCATCTAAAATAGATTGTCTTATTTTTTCTACCAAGTCCACGATAAAATAAAGATTGTGAATTGATGCTAATGTTCCTGCTAACATTTCCTTTGCTCTAAATAAATGAGATAAGTATGCTTTAGTGTAATTTTGACAAGTATAACACTCACAACCTTCATCAATTTTCGAAAAATCATTTTGAAATTTAGCATTAAGAATATTTATTTTTCCATTTTGTGTATGTAAGGTTCCATTTCTTCCCATTCTAGTAGGAGCCACACAATCAAAAAGATCAATTCCATTTTGAACTCCTTCAAAAATATCTTCTGGTTCCCCTATTCCTAATAAATGTCTTGGTTTTTCTTCTGGTAAAACTTCATTCACCCAAGCAACTGCTTTACCCATATCTTCTTTATCAAAAGAACCCCCTATCCCAAAACCATCAAAGTCCATTTTAGAAATTACTTCTGCACTTTTTTTTCGTAAATCCTCAAAACGTCCCCCTTGAACTATTCCAAACAAGGATTGTTGTTTTCCTGTTGATTCAGAAACTCCTAATTTCTTATGTTCGGCTAAACTTCTTTCTGCCCACCTATGAGTTCTTTCCATAGCTTCTTTCTGATACTCATAATTGGCTTGTGGTGATGTACATTCATCAAAAGCAAATATTATATCAGCCCCTATATTATGCTGGATATTGATTGATTTTTCCGGTGTAAAACGATGCTTGGAACCATCAATACAAGAGCGAAAATCAACTCCATCATCATCAATTTTAACCAAACAACAAGACTTAGTAGTTGGATTACTAAGTAATTTTTCGTCTGTTTTTGAAGCAATTTTAGTCACAGAATCACCAAAAGCAGTACCAAGAGAAAAGACTTGGAAACCTCCTGAATCCGTCATCATTGGTCCATTCCAATTCATAAATTTATGTAGACCCCCTGCTTCTTTAATTATCTCGTCATTGGGTTGTAAATAAAGGTGATAGGTATTAGCTAAAACAACCTGGGCTTCAATATTTTTTACTTGCTCAGGTGTTACAGCTTTAATAGTGGCTTTGGTTCCAACCGTCACGAAAGCTGGTGTTTTAATTTCTCCATGAGGAGTATTCAAAACACCAACTCTACCTAATTCGTTATTTAATTTCTTTTTGATTTTGAAGTTCACAGATTAGTTAAAAGTTTATAAAGTTCATAAAGTTGAAAGTTGGAAAAAATCGTTTTACGATTTTTTCGTTTTTGATAGTATACCAAAAATATGGATAAAATGGGTATATCTTCCAAAAACTAGGGCGGTTTTTTGAAGGGTTGGGTAAAAAAGGGAGCGACGATCGAAGGTCGTCGATCCTTACCACAGATTTATATACAAAAAATCCGCCAAAATGAATTCAAATTCATTTTGGCGGATGATGAAAATTTTAGCTATTCTCTAGATTAGATTGAAAAATATAATTATCCCATTGATTGTTCAATCTGATCCATTATTTTCCTCTGTTCCCTCAATACATCATAACTATACCAAGCACCAAGACCTAGCAGGGTTATTATTGTTATGATAACAATAGCTGAAATTATTTTTTTCATTTTTCCCCTTTTGGAAATTTGAAATTATTTTTTAATAATTTATTAGAGTTAAAACCTTAATATCTGTTCGGTATAATACCCTATATAAAAATAAAAGACAATAATAGGATTTAAAGACTAAAATCCTTTAAAGAATAAAGATCATCTTCGTTATCATCGTTCTTCTCTACAACAGAATCATCTTTCCCTAGTTGTCCTATTAATTCACTTTCTTTATTTTCAAAATTATTTTCATAATTATTCAAAGTTTCGTTTGGATCTTTGGCAACCTCACTTTGTAAAATACTTATAATCTTTTTTATATCATCATTAGTGAAAAAATCTATAATTACTTTCCCTCCAACCTCCTTTCTTTCGATTTGAACTCTTGTTCCTAAAGATTCAGCTAATTTCTCCTCAAACTCAACCAATTCTGGATCAATAGCATAATCTTTTTTCCTTACCTTATCATAAGCAATTCTTCTAGCAATCGCTTCGGTATCTCTAACAGATAATTTTTTATATAAAATTTCTTTGAAAAGAGTTTTTTGTTCTTCTGGTCTGTCTTTCAACATTAATATAGGACGAGTATGACCTTCAAGAATTTGTCCCCCAGAAACAGCTTGCATCATTTCTTCTGGCAACATAAGTAACCTCAAAGTATTTGATACATACTCACGACTTTTTCCAACTTTTTTCCCTATTTCAATATGTTTTAAATTAAAATCTTTAGTTAATCTTTCAAAAGCTTTAGCTCTATCAATCGGATTTAAATCTTCTCTCTGTAAATTTTCTATGATAGCTAGTTCTAATTTAAGAGAATCATCTTCATCATCATCTCGAATAATCACAGGAACTTGAGCCAAACCAGCTAATTTTGATGCTCTTAATCTCCTCTCTCCTGCTATTAATTCATAAATAGCATTTAATCCTCCGTCTTCTTTTATTTCTTCTTTTCTAGTCACTACTAATGGCTGAAGAACCCCATATTGACGAATAGATTCGGATAAAGAATTTAATTTACTATGATCAAATTCTACTCGTGGCTGAAAAGGGTTTGGTTTTATTTTTTCTACTTCTATCCAAAAGATAGAGTCGTTTTTAATGTATGACATAATATATAATTAAAATAGAACAAAAGATTTCCATTTGTTATATTTCTATAATAACATAAAAAATCCTATTTGAAAAAAATACCAAATAATATATACTATACACGTTATTGCCGAAGTGGCGGAATTGGTAGACGCGCACGACTCAAAATCGTGTAGGGCAACCTGTGAGAGTTCGATTCTCTCCTTCGGCACAAAATGAAATACCCTTCTGGGTATTTTTATTTCGTGCCGAAGGGGGAAAGCCCTTGAGGACTTTTCGTGGAGAATCGAACAGTGAAAAACAAAACTTTGAAAGCTAGACACTTTCAACTCCACCAACTAGGATCTAAGATGAGCCACCTGTCAGAGTCGAACTGACGACCTACGGTTTACAAAACTTTGAAAGCTAGACACTTTCAACTCCACCAACTAGGATCTAAGATGAGCCACCTGTCAGAGTCGAACTGACGACCTACGGTTTACAAAACTTTGAAAGCTAGACACTTTCAACTC
>DAOWHH010000004.1 GCA_030641525.1 bacterium | reverse complement strand
TTGTATATATGGTAATATTGACCAATTATAAATGAATCTTTTCTCATACTCCTTATATTATATACTACTTGGACCTTGGAGGTCCAAGTAGTATGTGGATAAAATCGTTTTTTTACAAGTACCCCTTACACTTCACAAGTACTCCTTACCCTTCACACAAAAATCCTTTACATTATATGGAATGTGTTATATACTACAAACAAGTTGTTATATTATTTTCTATTGATTTTAGAAATAATTTTTTGAAAAAAAATCATAAAAGGAGGAAAAATGGATATTTTGGATTGGTTAAAAACAAATTGGGTTTTATTAAGCTCCCTTTTGTTAGTATTGTTGTTATGTGGAATTGCATATATCATTTATAAAAAAGTCTCTACATCTACAAACACAGAAGACATGGAAGATACGGATGATATAGAAGATATGGAGGATACGAAGGGTACGAGCTTACTCACCGATATTTGGGAGGTAATTCCTGTATCACAAATTATTAACTCTTTTGCTTCCGGTTTATTTGGTTTTGTAATCTTTATTTTATTACCTAACTCCATAACAAACATATTTTCTTCTAATGCTTCTGTCTTTCTATCGTGGCTGTTTTTTGCTCTGATTTGGTTCTTTGCTTCTTCCCATACAGTACCAAAAGAACATGTCTTTGTTCCTGAACTTTTTAGGAGAAGATTCTCTGGGAATTTACTGAAAATATTCCTTTTACGAGAAGGTTTTATAAGTACTGTAATTCCCCGACCGATAATGGGAGGCTCTGTAGAAAATGTTCGTGAAATAACTGTAGGAGCAATAGAAGACAAAGAAGGAAAAACTGTCTATGAAGCAGTTGCCACACAGTCCCTTGATGATGTTATGATGGAAACCAAATGGTCCTTTCAGATAAAAATAGTTGATCCTTATAGATGGTTCAATATTGAAGATCCTGTGTTGTCTATAAAAAACAATTTTTTAGAACAACTTAGGATTATCCAAGGTCTCTTTAATTCATCTGATTACAATCAAATGAGAGGGGTTATTTCCGGATTACTTATAGGACGAACATATTATGTTTGTAGAACTGAAGATGGAGATTTACTCAAAGATAAAAAGGGGGCTATCATTCTGACAGTATTGACGGGGACAGACGATGAAAAAGCGGAAGTAATGAGATCTTTTCAAGAAGAACACTCGTCAATAACCACAGAATATACAGCGATTGATGGCAAAAAAAGTTGTGTCTGGGAAGCAATCCCTCCTGAAATATTTGATCCGTCAAAAGTGACAGATGAGGTAATAAGGGTTGGTGCTGAAATCAATTCTACCTCAATAATTGATGTTACACCTCCAGAAGAGATTAGAAAAGCTGGTGAGGAAAAAAGGAAGGAAAAACTTCAGAAAGACGCTCGTCTTGAAGAAGTTAATACTCATACACTGTATGCTCTCACCAAAATGGGTAAAGCTTTTGATGATGATAGAGAATTTTGGAAAAAAGATGATTGGGAAAGATTCAAAGAATTCTCGGGTGAACCAAGAATTCTTGAAGGTAAAGCAAAAGAGATAGTTGTCCGTCATATTGGAAGTTCTTCAGATGAAAACAGTAATTTAGGAGATTCTCTGATTGCTTCACAAATTCTTCAAAACAAAGGTGAAAAGGATTAAAAAATGGCAAATTTCATAAAATACTGGTGGATTTTCGGATTGATTTTCCTTTTAATTATCTCAATTGAAAGATATAACCTGATCACCAAAGATGATAATGGTAATAAAAAGATTTCTCAACAAATTCAAGATAGGTGGGGGTGGAAAAGTTGTTGGTATAACTCAAAGAACCCAAAAGAAGGTCGTTGTGGTTTTACCAAAAATATAATTATTATCAATGACAAATATGGGAAAATATCAACTCCTATAAAGTTCATTGTTTATTACCCATCAACAAAGATAAGAACAAGATTTCAACGACCCTTTTCCAAACAAATTGGAGAATATTTTCAACCAAGAGCAGAAGGAGAATGGTTTCTATCTTGTATTTCTTTTGATAGATGTTCTGGATGGGTAGAAGACTACGAACAACCAGAAAAGAAATTTATTCTAACCCTTGAGATGATTTAGAATAAATTCAAAGAGCAGATTAAAACCTGCTCTTTTTTTATTTAAATAGAAAAAATAAAATGATAATGATTTGGATTCAAACAATAACAAATAATATCTATTAACTTAGACCTTTAACTTGGACCTTGGAGCACTAAGTTTAGAACACTAAGTTTATTTTAATGATTGAATAGTACCCTTAATAACAGCCGATAATACACTCGCTCCTAATAGAACTGCTATCCCAATAATAGTCCCCATTAAAGTCTCTCTGGCTGATTTTAATTCTTCTGGCTTACCCCTAGCTTTAACAAAAAGAAAGCCTGAATAGATAATAGCTAAGACAGCAATAGGAGAAGCTATCATAACAACCACCTTTAAAATTTCGGCAATTAATGCTTCAAAAGTATCTACTTTAAGAGGATTACCTAATTTAATTGGAGGAGGTGGAGTTCCTGGAGTTTCTGCTTTAATAAGTATAGGAGCATAAATAACCCCCAAAAAAAACAAATATTGAATTTTATTTAAAATTTTTTTCATCATTTTTTTAAAAATTAAAATATTATAAATCTATTAAAGGTTTATATTCATCAAAATCTACTTTCAATCCCATCAGTATAGCTTTAACTATCAACCATGCCCCTACTATAAAAAACAATCCTAAAAGGACATTTATAAAAATCTTATTACCTTGAGCTCTTTTACTTGGATTACCTCCTGATGTTAAGTATAAATACCCAGCATAAGAAAACATAATAGCTGATACAGGTGCTGATATATATAAAATAAAATCAATAATATTACTAATTAAAGTAATTAAATCTCCAAAAGTACAAGGATTAGGCATTGCTTTTGTATTGCAAGTAATCAACGGATCACCTATATTCCATAAGGCCTTTGCATAATATGGAATTGAAAGCGATATAAAAATAAATATATATAAAAGTTTATTCATCATATTTTATTTTTTAATTAAAGTTGTCATTTCAGCTCCAGCCCTATCAATAGCCTCACTAATTTTTCTCCTACCTGATACTATAGATTCTATCATATCTTGGTATATTAAATCAGTAGCCTCTTCATCTAGATCAAGAAAAGCTTTAGACGACACAGCTGCTTTATAGAATATATTTTGATACGGATCTCTCGGTTCTTGGGACAAAAGAATTCTTGAAACTGGTGGTAATTTAGTTATTTCGTTTAGATAGGTTAGCGACTCACCCTTTATTAAGGCTATCATTACATCATAAGAGTTTTTTATATTTTCCGCACTTTTACTTATAGCCAATCCATACATTTTTCCAAAATTAATATTATTTTTTAAACCAATAGTTTGTGGGATAAGCGCTACATCAAAATTTAAATTAGGGTTTTTTTCTTGTAGTTCTCCAAGTTCACTTGCAAAACCAAAATATAATGCTAAATCACCAGCTAGAAAAACATTTTGTGAATTAGGCATTGATTTATTCCAAGAATATATTTCTTTAACAGGATTAGAAAATTCACTATAAAATCTCACAGCAGACTCAGTTGCAGTAGATTGATCATCAAAACCACTCAAAACTACTTTTATTATATCTCCAGTCCTGGTTATTATTGGATTACCAGTTTGCATTATCAATGTTGATATTATTTCCTTAGCATTCTTTATATTCCCATATTCTCCAAAAGCAACAGCACTTGTTAATATATTTAAATATTCATCTCTCTCAGTCATATTAGTAGCAAAAGTAAAGAAATTATCCCAATAACGGGGTACTTCTACCAAACCTAATCGGGAAAAGATAGTCCTATTCCAATACATTACCAAAGGATCAATCACAAACGGTAAAGCTAAAATACCATCATCTGTTAAATATAATTCCCCTTCTTCTATAAAATAATCTTTAAAATCTCTAAGAGAAAATGTTTCATAAGGAATAGCTACAATCTTATTTTGGTGTTTATATATTTTTGATTGTGGTAAAAGAAAAATATCAGGACCTTCTCCTTCAGCTAAAGCTTCTGTAAAAATAGAATCGAATTCAAGTTCATCTTTTTCTTCATATTTTACTTTTGAAAACCTATCATCTCTATTAGATAAATCTTGAAGAACCTCTCTCACATCTCTTTTTTCTATAGTTCCCCAAATTAAAATATCACCAACATTATCATCAACATTGCCACCTCTCATACCTGCAAACATAACTACCCCCACCATTATAAATACTCCGAATATAGCTGTTAATATAATTTGAAATTGTGACATATTTTTAAGGAGTGAAACGACTATCCTAAACCCGTTCGGTACGGACTAGGGTAAAAATAGTCATCTACCTAAGGTAGATATAACTTTAATAGTCATCTACCTAAGGTAGATATAACCTTAACCGTTATATCCTTTTTAATTACTAATCTTACTTTCAAAATTAAGCTTCACTTAATTTTGCTTCTTCCTAAAAATTAACCCATAATGATTATCTCCAGCATCAATATCTTTTTCTAATTCAAAAAAGTTTTTTAAAAAGATATCTTTTACTTCACCCGATGACAAAACTTGTTCATCCAAAGGACCCAATCCTCCAGCAGAATCAATCCATTCAATTACTAAAACCTTCCTTCCATCTCTAAGAATACGATAAGCTTCCTTTATTAAATTATCCTTATTTTCTGTCTGAAATAAAACATTAGAAATAACAACAGCATCTACTGAAGCATCACCTAATTTAGTTCCTCCTATTTTTTCAATATCTCCCCATACAGTTTCAACATTAAATAAATGCTCTGCTCCCGCTAGATGTGAAATTTTACTCAATAGTTCTTTTTGTACTTCAACAGCATAAACTTTTCCTTCATCCCCCACTTTTTTGGCAATAACAATACTATAAGACCCAATCCCAGCCCCTAAATCAGCCACGATCATCCCTTTATCTAAATCAAATTGATCTATATTATTTTGAGGATCTGTAAATGACATAATTAAGTATTATATATATTATATATTATGATTATAACATTTAATTTATAAGTGCAAAGGATTTTGGGATAATAAGTTTATAGAAGGTATCAAGTAGTACTTATCTACAAACATATCAAAGAAGCAACCCGATCTCCAGCTCTTAATTTCATAACTTTAACACCTTGTGTTTGACGACCTAATTTTGGAACCTCAGACAACGCAGTTCTAATTACCTGTCCTTTTTGTGAAATAGCTACAAACTCTGTTAATTCATCAGAAATTACTTTTGAGGCAATTAATTCACCCACTTTTGGACTCAATTTGATAGTTTTAATTCCTGAACCTCCTCTCTTTTGCAATTTATATTCTTTTATAGAAGTTTTCTTACCAAATCCATTACTACTGATAACTAATAATTCAGGATCTTTTAAGTCTTTACTAATAACACTTGCACCAATAACTTTATCATCTGTTTTATTTAATTTTATACCTCTTACTCCACTAGCTGCTCTACCCATCACACGAATATCTTTCTGATCAAATCTTATAGATTGTCCCTCTTTAGTTGTTAATATTACAGAGTCTCCTTTTTCTACAAATGAAGCTATCATTAATTCATCATCATTATTTAATTTAATAGCAATCAATCCACTTCTACGAACACTATAAAAAGATTCTGCATCAACTTTTTTGACCACACCTTGTTTAGTTATCATCATCAATGCTAATTCATCCTTTTTAATATTCTTAGGCATTGCCAAAATAGAGGTTATTTTTTCATCACCTTCCAAAGGAAGGAAATTCATAATTGATTTACCTTTTGTAGCTCGGCGACCTTCAGGAATTTCAAACATTTTCATTTGATAAACCTTTCCTTTATCACTAAAGAAAAGCAAATCACTATGGGTACTTGTTCTCACAAACTTCGTAACAAAATCTTCTTCTTTAGTATTCAAATCAATTACTCCCACACCTCCTCTTTTTTGTTTCTTAAATTCGTCAGGATTAATTCTTTTCACATAACCATCAGCTGTCAAAACAAGAATATTTTCCTCTTCTTCAATTAAATCCTCTAAGGAAATTGATTTAACCCCATGCTTCACTATCTTTGTTCTTCTATCATCACCGTATCTTTTAACTATTTCGTTTAATTCTGTCTTAATTATTTCTAATATTTTAGCTGGACTTTTTAAAATACCTTTTAATTTCTTAATTAACGCCTGGACTTCTGTTAATTCATCCTCCACTTTTTTTCTTTCTAACCCAGCTAATTTTTGTAATTTCATTTCTAAAATAGCACTAGCTTGAATTTCTGATAATTTGAATTTTTTCATTAAAGAAGTTCTTGCATCACTAACAGTCTTGGAAGCTTTAATCAATTTTATAATAGCATCAATATTATCCAAAGCTATTTTTAATCCTAACAGAATATGTTCTCTTGCTTCTGCTTTCCTTAATTCAAATTGAGTTCTTCTGGTTACTACTATTTGTCTATGAGAAATAAATTCTTCTAAAATAGATTTTAGAGGTAATGTCTGTGGTATCCCTCCTACCAACATCACCATATTAAAATGAAATGTTTCCTCTAATTGGGTGTATTTATAGAGATTATTTAATAGGTTTTGTGGATTAGCATTACTTTTTAAATCAATAGCTACCCTTATATCTGATGTAGATTCATCTCTCAATGCTTTGATACCATCAATCTTTTTATCACGATGAAGATCAGCTATTTTAGTAATCAAATCAGCTTTATTTACTCTAAAAGGTATTGATGAAATAATTATTTGAAAAGAACCAGCTTTTTTTTCTACTATTTCAGCTTCCCCTCTACATACAATTCCACCTCTTCCGGTTGAGTAAGCATGTTGTATATCTTTTTGATTAAAAATAATTCCTCCTAAAGGAAAATCAGGTCCTTTTACAAATTTCAAAAGGTCATCAGTGCTAGCATTTTTATTTTCTATCAAATGTATCGTTGCTTCAATTACTTCTCTCAAATTATGAGGAGGAATATTAGTCGCCATTCCAACAGCAATCCCTAATGTTCCATTTAATAATAAATTAGGAACAACGGTTGGTAATACCAAAGGTTCTTCATTTGTTCCATCATAATTCGGAGCAAAATCAACAGTATCTTTTTCTAGATCCCTCAATAATTCACCCGATATTTTGGACATTTTTGCCTCTGTATACCTATGAGCAGCTGCTCGGTCACCATCAATAGAACCGAAGTTTCCTTGACCAATCACTAGTGGATAACGAGACACAAAAACTTGTGCCATTTTTACCATAGTTTCATAAATAGCTGTATCACCATGAGGATGATATTTACCCAACACCTCACCAACAACATTAGCTGACTTTTTAAATTTAGCAGATGAAGTCAAACCTAAACCACTCATAGCATAAAGAATTCTTCTATGTACTGGTTTAAGTCCATCTCTAACATCAGGCAAAGCACGAGAAGTAATAACTGACATAGCATAATCAAGATAAGACTTTCTCATTTCATCACTGATTCCTGTTGGTAAAATACCCTTTTCTGGCTCGTTATTTCCTTGCTTGTCCGCCGTAGCTTCATCGGAGGAAGATTTATTCTCATCTTCAGGTTCGTCTTTTTTATTTTTTTTAGGTTTTTTATCTACCATATAATTAACTTAATTATAGCACAAATAAAAGGATATTTTAAGCCTTTATTTGGGAATAAATGGTCATTCAAACAAAGAGTAAATATGGTGTCAGCTTTTTATAAAAAGCTTCCTAAAGGTTGAGATGTAAAGATTTTTACTCTTTGTTTTCATTAGGTTGGAAAACCCTTTTACTTGGACCTCCAAGGTCCAAGTAAAATATCCTTAAAAATCGGCTTAATTTTGTCTTAATTTTGGTTTAAAGTTTCCTTTATTTCTTTAATACTATCCGATGATGTTTTATATATATCTATAATATCTTCTTTCAAATCTGAAATCGGAGCTAATTTTTCGTTATCTTCTTTTAAAAGATTAACTGAATAATTTTTTACCTGAAAAAACCAAATTAAAATGACAAAAACCATTAATATTAATAAACTAACGATTAAAATCGTCTTTTTCTCAGAATTAGATTTTTGTTGTAATTTTTCAAAAAAAATAGACACAGTTGAGTAAAAAGTTTATAAAGTTAAAAGTTAAAAGTTAAAAATTGAAAGTACCGAAAATTTTACGAAGTAAAATTTTACTTTATGAACTTTACAAACTTTACGAACTTTTAACTTTTCAATACCACCACTTCCCCATCCTTTGCAACCAAATCATTCTTTTTAATAGTTAATTTTTCTATTGCTTTTAAATTTTCATTTCCACTAGCTTTTAAGAATTTCTTTAGAGCATCCTTTTCCCATTGCCCGACTGGAAGTTTAGGGTCCGACGAGCCGTAACACATTGGAATAACAATTTTAGCTCCTATTTTTACAGATAATTTATAAGCTTCATCGGCACTCAAAACTCCTTCCCCACCAATAGGAATAAATAGAATATCAATATTATTTAAATTACCAGACAATTCCCCCTCAAGATTACTTGAACCCAAAGTTCCTAAAAATCCTATATGTAAATTATCCAAAACCACAGTATAAATAGTATTAGATATTTCCTTACCACCATATTCCGACATAGAAGAAAATCCTTTGATAAAGACTCCTGCTATTTCATATTCTCCAGAACCATCTACTACAAATAATTTTTTAGTTTTAGAATCAGTCTGATCTACTCCATTAAAATCAGGATGATTGGTACTCACACAAACCACATCAGCACCAAATCGTGTTTCCTTGAATTTTGATTTTTTTGAAATTGGGTTAAAAGCCAAAACAAAATTACCTGCCTGTAATTTAAAAGATTCTATTCCGTTGAAATTTATTATCATAATGGTTGATTATAGCATATCTATAACAGATTTTAAATATAATAAGGATATTTTACTTGGACCTTGGAGGTCCAAGTAAAATAGGTAAAAAAAGGAGATGAAATAATTCCACTACTTGAACGAAGTTAGAACCTTTGTTTATTGAATAAATAAGAAAACCACTTTATAGTATAAAAAAGCCCCTTAAAAAATGAATTCCTTAAGGGGATGTTGAATCTTTAACAAATAATTACTTCATTTGAGCCAAGATATTATCTTCAGCTGTTTTCTGTTTGGTTTGATAAGCGACATTTTCAGTATCCTTCTTTTTCTTTTCTTCAATCAATTTATTGATTTTATCAACCAATTCTTGATCGTTTCCAAATTCTTCAAGTATCCAATCAACAGCCTGTTGAGTTTCCTCACCATAGATAGAAAATTTAGAATACTTATCAGAATCTTCCAATAACACATATCTGGCAATTGAATGTCGTAATTTTTTACAACTATCACCAGAGAGAAGATTAAATAATTTAATCACATGCCAACTTGAAATCAAATTATTTTTGTGTTGGCAATTGTTCATTATGAACTGTATCTGAGTTGTGAAAAGCTCAAGCGAATACTTAATCTCTCCATAAAGTTGCATTTGGACAATATTGGTATATTGAGACAAAGCATACTCCCACTTTTCTCTAGGTTTTACTTTCCCAATAACTTCATCTCTGATAACTGCCTGCATCTTAACATCCGCTTTCTTTTTCCACTTTTCGTCAATTTTTTCATTTAAAAGAAGACTCTGAAAAGGATTATACCCAGAAGCATCTTCCATACTACAATAAGTGGAAATATCCAAGAGTGAAAATAAAGGGAAAATCTTTTCCGCTTTTTCTTCTGAAAGCACTGTCAAAAGATGCAAAATACAAGTGTTGTAGAAATACAAAGCACTATGGTATTTGTCAGGGATTGACATAAACAATGTAATACTGCCGTCACCCTTAACTACATTTTTAGGTTTATCACAATGCATTGGTCTAAGAGTAGAACAAAACCTTACGATCAAGTCAGTAACATAACTCAATTGATCGGGGGTTATCGTCTTCATGAACTCTATTCCGTGATGAAATCCTCCAATGTCCTTTTTCCAATAAAGCATATTGAAATCATCAGAAGGTACAACAAGAAGATATAATGCTCTTTTTTTGAAACTGTCTTTAACATCAGTAGACAAAAGTTCAATTAAATCTTTTGTTTCTCGATCTTTATAATCTACCCACTGTTTCCAAGCTTTATCTTCTTCTGTTGGAAAAAATTTCTTTTTCAACTCTTCGACAAATACTCTCAAATTTTTCATAACTTTCTCCTGTTCTGCTGTTTGCTCGTCTGACAGTAACCAGTACCGTCCTTGTTTTGCACGCCAACCGGCACGCTTCTTTTTGAGATTAGTTAAATAAACAACTGATCCTTCTTCAGGACACTCATCTTCTTGCCAAACAGTTGGTTCTAATGAAAATGTAATAGAACCAGTAAAGCCGTCGGACGTTGCTACCACAAAAGGACCATGTTTACCCTCACTTATCACTTTTTCTACAATTGCTTTTATTGCTACCTTTTTTGACATTTCTCCACCTCCTTTTTTATGGATTTAGTAGCTATTTGTTAATATTTATAATGAAAAGAACATGACAATAACTGTCATATAGTAAACTTGTTTATCTAATATGTCAACATCAAGTAATATTCTCAATCAAATCCTCTTTAAGAGACTCTATTTCCTCCCCTGTTTTTAGATTTTTTAGTTTGAATTTATTGGTTTTTTGCTCGTCTTCTCCGATACAGATTACAAAAGGGATTGATTTTTTGTCAGCTTTGGTTATTTGATCACCTACTTTCTTATCTGAATAATCAACTGCTATATTCAATCCTTCGTTTCGTAAATCTTGAGCTAATTTATTAGCATAATCTAAATATTCTTTATCAAGAGTACAAATATATAATTGTGTTTTAGATTGATATTCTTTTAATAATCCACGAGATTCTAGAAAATCTTTAGTTGTCACATCCCCCATACCAAAACCAACAGCAGGAATTTTTTCCTCTCCAAAAATATCTAGAAGATCGTCATATCTTCCGCCTCCAAATAAAGAACGATTATTTTCTGGGTTGGTATCGAAAAATTCAAAAATTATTCCTGTGTAATAATCAAAACCACGAGTTAAGTTTGAATCAAATTTAATGTTATTTATATTTTTTAAAGATAATTTATCTTTTAATTCTCTGTATTCATCAAAACATTTATCTTGCTTTGCTAAAACCTCCATTTCTCCATTATTTAATTTTTCTTTTAAAATTTCAGCTTTTTCTTCACCAAGTATTTTGTTTAAACGATTATTAAAATCTTCTTCTGGAATTTTTCCAAACCTATCAATTATTTTTATAGTTGCTATTATTTTATCTTTATCATCTTCTTTAATAGTCTTACAAATTAATCTTGCCAATATACCAGTATAATTTATTTTAATAACAAAATCCTTATCTTTAGCTCCTAAAGATTTCATAATTTCGTAACCCAAAGAAATAATTTCAACTTCAGCTTCAATTCCTTTCACCCCAAAGATATCAGCATTTAATTGCCAGAATTCTCTTAATCTTCCTTTTTGTGGTCGTTCATATCTAAAGAAATTTTGAATAGAAAACCACCTCAAAGGAAAATTTAATTCCCTTTTTCTTTTAGCCACCATTCGTGCTAGAGTCGGTGTCATTTCAGGTCTCAATGTCACCTCTCTTCCTCCTTTATCTTCAAAAGTGTAAGTTTGTTCATTTACAATTTCTTCTCCTGATTTAGCTTTATATAAATCAGAGGATTCTAAAATTGAAGCTCCATATTCTTCATAACCAAAAGATTCTGCTGTTTTTCGCATCTTATCAAAAATAAAATTCTGCACGGCCAAATCCTCAGGATAAAAATCCCTTGTACCTTTATATGCTTCTGTTGATATTTTCTTATTTTCCATATTTATTCTTTAAATTACGAAATAGAATCCTACTACGAATTTATAGATATTTTCCATCTTCATCCTAAAAAAATTTCACATTAACTAATGTTAGTGCCTCAATTTTTTTAAAATAAATCTGAAAAATTCTATTAAATCCTCGTAACGAATTCTATTTCGTAATTCAAAGTATTGGGTATTATAACATAATTTTATCATTTTTTTTAACCCTCAAATCTGTAGAGGTTAGACCTCCGCAAATTGGATATTTTATTAAAATATCCCTTATCTTCCCAAAATCCACCCTATTTTGGGAAGAGAGAGAAGGGGGTGAAAATAAGGATATTTTACTTAGACCTTTTACTTGGACCTTGGAGGACCAAGTAAAGGTCTAAGTAAATTTTTGATCAAAAAAGGCAGGGCGACGAAGTCGCCCTGCCTTTTTCTTTAATACTTGATACTTACTACCTAATACCCAATACTTAATACTTAATACTTAATACCTAATACTTAATACCTAATACCCAATACTTAATACTTGATACCTAATACTTAATACTTGATACTTGATACTTAATACTTACTACTTACTACTTATTCATTCCGGAATTAAATAGAAACTTTTTAAGTTTATCTTCTTTTTGTGGAACAACCGCTAAAAGAAATGTTCTAGTGATAACAACTGCCGTAAGCATACTGACTAATACTCCTATTCCAAAAGTCAGAGCAAACCCTTCTACTAAAGATGTTCCAAACCAAAATAAAATAATAGCAGTGATAATACTAGAAATATTACTATCACGAATACTCAACCATGCTCTAGAAAATCCTTCACGAATGGCTGACTCAATCCCTCTTCCATCTTTAAGCTCTTCTTTTATTCTTTCAAAAATTAAAACATTGGCATCAACTGCCATTCCAATAGATAATATAAAACCAGCAATACCAGCTGAAGTTAAAGTAATAGGTATTAATTTAAATATACTTAAAAGAATTGAAATATAAATAACCATAGATGCTGAGGCTAATAGTCCTGGCATTCTATACCATAAAATCAAGAAAATCATAATGACAAGCAAACCATATATTCCTGCTTTTAATCCTTTATTAAGGGTGTCAATACCAATAGACGCTCCGATTGTTTGAGTAGAAATTAATTCAATAGGAACAGGTAATGCTCCGTAATTTATATCACGAACAAGTAATTTTGCTTCTTGAGGAGTAAAACCTCCGCTTATTTGTGCTTTTCCATCTTTAATCTCCTCTCTAATTACTGGGGAAGAAATAATTGTATTATCTAAAAAGATAGCTAAAATTTGTCCTATATTTTCTCTAGTAGCTTTTGAAAAAATATCCTTTCCTTCTTTATTAAAAGAAAGTAATACTGTTGGTTCGCCAGAAACTGAATCAAATTGAAGTTGAGCTTTTTCAATTAAACTACCAGTAATACCTGTGTCTTCAAAAATTAAACGGGGTTCCGATCCTTCTACTCCATCATCCAAAGGTAATTCCTTAGCTAATCTAAATTCTAATAATGGAGTTTGTCCTATCATCGCTACTGCTTTTTCTATGTCAGTCACTCCTGGAAGTTCTACTATTAATCTTTGTTCTTTTTGTCCGTCTTGTATACTTCCATTTTCTATTTGAACCAAAGGTTCGGTCACACCAAAAAGATTGGTTCGTCTCTCAATAACATCTCGAAGTGAAGACATTGAATCTCCAATCTCAGAAGAATCAATTCTTGAAATATCAGCTTTATAAATAAGGTGAGTTCCACCAGCTATATCTAAACCAAATTTATACGGAAATCTAGTTTCTTCTGTTTTCAAAGCAAAAAAAGCAATAAAAATTGCTAGGACTAAAATAATTGAAGAATAAAATCTTATTTTAAACATAGACAGATATTATCATTTAGAGAACTAAAAAACAATCCTATATTAATTTACGATGAAATACCGCTTTCATTAAAATAATCGTCCCTCCCACACCCCAAATTAAACCAACTATAATATCAAGGGGCCAATGAATTCCAACAATTATTCGAGATAATCCTATCAAAATAGCAAAAATAAAAAATAAAATACTAAGTTTTTTATTATAAAAATATATAGCTGTTGCTAGAGCTGATGCTAAAACCATATGTCCCGATGGGAAAGAATCATTCAAGCCATGAGTAAATAATATTTTCACATTTTCTAACTCTACAAAAGGACGAGGACTAAAATAAAAATATTTAAATATTTTTGCAATTACCCAAACACTTAAGGTACTAAAACCCACTTGGAAGCTCGGCTTCCAAGTGGGTTTTTTATAAATAATTACAAACAGAAAAATAGCAAACATCCACCAAATACACCAATCCGCGATAAAAATAATTAAGATATCAAATAATTGATTCTGTAATGCTAAATCATTTAAAAAACGAAAAATTTCTAGGTTCATTGATATTATTATATCATTAAGAATGTAAAACGAAAAATTTGAATGTGGGAGAGTGGGTGTTTTAGGGAGATTCGTCTTTTCTGCTTTCTACTTATCTACCTAATCGACAAACAAGTAGAAAATCAACAAAATTATTTCGGCTATCGTATAGCCACAGGCTATTCGATAGTCGAAATAATTTTGTTTTGATTTAGGAAATAGATCTTGGAGGTCTAAGTAGTAAATCTGAATGAAAATGAATTTCAAAGCAAATTAATTATTTGCTCTTATTTTATATATTACTTGGACCTTGAAGGTCCAAGTACTAAGTTTTTAAGGTTTTTTCACCTAAGAAATAAATAATTGACGCAACAAAAATCATACTCAAAGAAGCAAGAACAAAACTAATATCAAACACATTAACTAAAAGTATCAAAACACCAAAAAACACAACATTTGCTGACATATGTGTTGTATTTCTATATGTAGAAGCAGACAATGTATCTAATTTTTCTCCTTTTTCAAAAATATAACTATCCAAAGGCAGGCTAATTAATATAGAAAATAAACCCATCAGAAAGACACTAATATAATAAAATGCATTATTCTCAATCACTAATCGGAGAATCCATATCAAAGCAACAATAGTCGCTCCAACAGTCATAAGACTTTCTCTTTTTTCCATAACAGTTTTCCCTACAAAATAAGTAAACATAATGGCAGTAAGAGATATAATCATAGGTAATACTGCCACAGACTCAATATTTTTGAAAAGTGTATATAAAAATAAAGGCCAAATAACTCTTTCACTAGTATTGCTTATAGCTCTAAATGCAGAAATAACATAATCCCTAGTAATACTCCAATTATGAAAAAATTCTCTAAATGTTTTTTGTTTTCTAATTGGTTTATCTTTAAAATCTTTTATCATAAATAAAGGAACAATTGAAATAATTAAAATTAAAATACTCACAACAATCAAAAAGGATCTATTTAGATAAATTAAAATTAAAGCACCTAATAACGGAGCCAAAAAACTTGCAATTTGCTGGATAATAGAAAGTTTACTGGTATCTCCAGAAACATTATCATCATTCTTACTACATTTCATAAAAAGATATAAATGAGCAACCCAATAAAAGGTATCGTAAACAGCCGCTAAGAAAGCGATTAATATCAGTAATGGCCATGCATCAGATTTGAGATTATAAATTCCTATAAAAAATGCTACGGAAGCTATAGATCCTAAAATAATAACCCAACGAGCTCCAATCTTTTTAACAAAATTACGAGCCACAAAATTTAAAGGAACATCAATTAAATTAAATATCAAATAATACACTATCACTTCGCTTATTGAGTAGCCTATTTGTAAAAGAAAAATAGGAACAAAAATAGTTACCATAGACCGAGCAAAGGTATGTAACCAAACGGAAACTTCAAATAACCAAAAATCAGAGTGAATTAATCTACGAAGTCTATTTTGATGGAAAATGTGAAATAATTGCATAATTTATTATTATTTTAACATTATTAAAATAAAATAAGAATCTGAAGTGCGAAAGAGGGGCGAGCCGATTAAAACACCCAGCACTTTGAATTTTGAATTAAAATTCAAAGTGCTGGGTGTTCGTCCGATCAAAACAAAATGTCCCTAAAATCGGCGGTCGCTGATTTTAGGGACATTTTGTTTTGATTTAGGAAGGCTCACCCTTCTTTTTGATTTTTCCAACTGAATGAAAACAAAGAGTAAAATTCTTGCATTAAAACTTTTAGAAAAAAATTACTGTTCTCTACTTTAGTAGAGAAAAAATTTCTCCCGACCCACAGGGAGTGGTTTGAAATTTTTAAGTAATTTTTTTCGTCCCGTAGGGAAAAGTTTTTTTAGCAAGAATTTTACTCTTTGTTTGAATGACTATTTAACTTCCACTTCTAGAAAGAAGTATCTTGATTGTTTTTAAAGCTATTTTAAGATCTATAAAAATAGAGCGATTTTTTATATAAAATAAATCATAGGATAATTTTTCTTTAGTCAATTCTATATCTACCATATGATGAGGAGCTTCTTTTTGATATATTTGTGCCCAACCAGAAAGTCCTGGTTTTATAAGATGACGAATACCATAATGTGGTATAGCTTTCTCATATTTCTCCACAGCAAAAATAAATTCTGGACGAGGGCCTATTAGTGAAATATTACCTTTAATAACATTCCAAAGCTGGGGTAATTCATCAATACGATATTTTCTAAGGAAAGTACCTAATTTAGTCACTTCATTCTTATCTTTTTCCCATATTCCGTTATCCATACGAGTCATAGTTCTTAACTTCATTAATTTTATAATGCTATTATTTTTTCCCACTCTTTCAGGGAAATAAAACATTTTACCTTTATCAAAAAAATACATTAAAATAAAAATAATGGGATAGATAAATAAAGAGATTATCAACAAAGGAATAGCTATCATAAGATCCATCACTCTTTTTAAGATAATATAAATATTTTGTTGGGATGAATTTATATTCTCCAAAAACCAATCATGACGAATTTGTGACACAGGAATCCTACTAAAAACATCTTCGTATATTTTATATACATCCAAAAATTTTATTTTGGAAAAAATTAAATTATAAAAATTAGGAACAATGTCTTTCAATAGATCATCTTTTAAATCTAAAACAATGGTTGATATATTGTGCTGATAAACAGGATTTAAAATATCTTTTTGAAAATCTATTTCTGGGTTTTTATCTAAATCTATTGTAAGAACAAAACGAAGATTATACCAAGGATTATTATTCACTTCTTTTTCTAATTGATGCATTTCCTTTCCTCGCCCTATTAACAAAGCTTCCACTTTTTTCTTAATTCCTAAGGAAGGAATTATATAAACCCTCCAAAGTAAAATTAAAAATAATGAAACAATTAAATATATAAAAATTATTGTTTTAGGTGCTAAACCAAAAATTGGAACAAAATAAAAGAAAATTATAGCAATAATACTATTAATTATTTGAGTCTGAATTACATCAGAGAAAAAATTTCTATGATTTATAAGAGCTTTTCTTTCATAAAAACCAGCTATAAAAAATGAAAGTGTCCATATTAAAAATAGAAAACTAAAAGGAATAAGATGCTCAATAAATACTTCCCAAGATGGAGTTTGGCTATGACGAATAGCCAAAGTAAGCCATAAAGCAATGGTTAAAAAGAAAATATCACCAATAAAAAGCAAAATTGGTTCTTTTTTGTTTAAAATAAGCATTTTCTTGATTATATAATATCTTAATAAGAAAGTAAAAGTCCAAAAAATGATATATTTATGGTATCATTTTTATATGAAGAAAAAAATTTTATATATAATTACAAAAGCAAATTGGGGCGGGGCTCAAAAATATGTATTTGATTTAGCTAGCGAATTAAGAGATTTTGATGTGGTTGTGGCTTATGGTGAACCTTTTGGAGAACTCAATTACAAATTGAAAGAAAAGAATATTAAAACAATCAAAATAGATGGATTAAAAAGAGATATTAATATTTGGGGAGAAATTAAAGTTTTTATTTCTTTACTAAAAATTTTCAAAAAAGAAAGGCCAGACATAATTCATTTAAATAGTTCTAAAATAGGAGGGTTAGGTGCATTAGCTGGAAGATTAAAAGGTGTTAAAAAAATCATTTATACTGCTCATGGCTGGGGTTTCAACGAAAGACGCCCTTTTTGGCAAATTTTATTAATAAAATTTTTAAGTTGGCTAACAATAATATTAAGTCATAAAGTTATTGTTATTGCTAAAAAAGAATATCAGAATGTTATCAAATGGCCTTTTGTTACTAATAAAAAACTAGTGCTGATTTATAATGGAATTAAACCAATATATTTTTTGAATAAAAATGAAGCTCAAGGATTTTTGGCTAAAACCATTTTGCAAAGCAAAATGATTCGCCCGAACATTTCCGATAAGAAATGTTTTAGTGGGGATAAAATAAAAAATGATGATTTAATTATTGGTACAATTTCTGAATTAACAAAAAATAAAGGATTAAAATACGCTATTGATGGATTTGAAGATATTGCTGAAAAAAATGATAAAGTGAAATTTATTGTGATTGGGGAGGGTGAAGAGAGGAAATACCTAGAAAAAGAAATAAAAGAAGAGGGGTTAGAAAATAAAGTTTTCTTAGTAGGAGAAATAAAAGATGCTCAAAGATATCTAAAAGCTTTTGATATTTTTTTATTATCCTCTATCAAAGAGGGATTACCTTTTGTTTTATTAGAAGCTGGTTTGGCTAAACTTCCAGTAATTGCCACTAAAGTAGGGGGTGTCCCCGAAATTATTGAAGATAAAAAATCAGGAATCTTAATTGAAGCTAAAGAAGATGATGATATTGAAGATGCTCTTGAGGTTTTGATTAAAGATGAAAAGAAACGAGTGGAATATGGAGAAGAATTATATAAAGTGATTGAAGAAAAATTTACTTTTAAACGGATGTTTGAGGAGACTAAGGGGTTATATATAAATAAATTGTAGAGAGGTGGGGCGGCGGAGCCGTCCCACCTTTTTAATTTTACCTTCCAAAAACTCGGTGGGTTTTTGGAAGAGTTAGGAAGATATGGCTTATTTTAAGGGTTTTTTGGCCTCAAAAAATCCCTTTACAAAGGCTGGGAATAAGGCTATTTTACTTGGACCTTGGAGGACTGAGTAATTTAAGGGTGGGTCGCGAAGCGACCCACCCTTTCAACCCCACCTCCCCAAATCCAAAATAAATTTTAAAAAAGCCAGTTTTATAAATTAACTTCCTTAGGGGTTTAAGTGTTTATCTCCCCGTGAGGAAGTTGATTTATAAAACTGGCTTTTGATCTAATAAAACAATTTTATTTTAATTTCCTTCCCTCATTTATTCTAGTCCTAAAAACTCATTCTTCAAATCATCTCTATGAGCCACTTGTGCATATTTTCTCATACCCATTAAAATTCCTAATGCCATATATTCTGCAACCAAATGAGAACCTCCATAACTCATAAAAGGAATAGTAATTCCCGTTACAGGCAAAAGACCTATATTCATCCCAACATGAATACTAAATTGACTAATTAACATTATAGCTAGCCCGAGACCAAATAATACCTCAAAATTTGTAGACCCCTTCATCGCATTAGCAAGAATACGCCAAATTATTATTCCAAAAAATATAAATAATAATAACACTCCAACAAAACCCCATTCTTCAGCAAAAGCAGCAAAGATAAAATCTGTTTCATATTCTGGTAGAAATTGTAATCTAGACTGAGTCCCAAAACCCACCCCTTTTCCTAATACTTGCCCTGATCCAACCGCTATGGTTGATTGATAAGCATTGTATCCTGCACCTTGAATATCTGCCATTGGATGAATAAAGGTCATTATTCTTTGTTTTTGATAATCTTGGAAAACATTAAACCATAAACCTGTAAAAGCCAAAACTCCTCCCAAAAAAACAATAAGTAAATGTTTTTTTGAAATTCCTGAAACCAATACCATACCTAACCAAATCAAAAAAATTATAATAGCTGAACCAAAATCTGGCTGTAATAAAACTAATATAAAAAAAACAAAAGCATAAAAACCAGATACTAAAATGTGACGAACATTGGCTATTTCTATATGTCTTTTAGAAAAATATTTAGCTAATAATAGGATAAGAACTATTTTAACCAAATCAGACGGCTGAAAAGCAAAAAACCCAAAATTAAACCAACTCTGTGCTCCTTGAAATATTCCTCCAATAATAAATAAAAAAGAAAGAAGAGTGACAAAAAAAGAAAATAATATAATTAAAACACCCGTTTTTCTTAAAAAACGAAAATCAAAATAACTAAATACAAAAAAAACTATTATTGAAATTGTTAGCCAAATTATTTGTTTTTCAAAAAAATAATTTTCGCCGACAAAAGAATTCATTGTTATTAGCCCTGCTAAAACCAAAGGGATAGTGGAAAAAAAGAGAAGCCAATCAATATTCAATCTCAATTTATTCAACATATTAGTCTATTTTAGAAATAGGAACTATATCTATTTTAGAAACTTCCTTATCAAAGAGTTTAGGCCAAGTAAATATTATGGGTTCCGATGAATTTTTTCTAATTGTATCTAAAATAGTTTTTGAACTACTTATTAAGTTATTATCATTATCAAACAATAAAACAATTAATTCTATGTCAGAAATATCTTTAACTGAATTATTTTTAATAACAGCTGATACTCTAGGTAACTCATTTTTTTCTATAAATTCAATATCCTTAATTGAAATTAATTCTGTAGACGATCCATTTTCTTCCCATTGTGGTTTTTTGGTAAATTCAAAATTAGATCTTGTAGGAATCCTATTCCCTGTAGATATACTACCTTCAAAAATAGGGAAAATACTGTTAGCAGGAATAAAAGCATCTCCTTTCTTTTCATTTATTAATATTCCATCTTTATCAAATAATTTAAAATTATAAGGAACTGATTGAGCTTCAATTGATGTATTTAGATTTTCAACCATAGCTATAACACTATAAACTCCATCAAATGTTTTTATTGGACGACTCCATAAAATAATAGGCTCAGCAATATTAAAACTACAGATTAATTCACAAGAACCTCCACAATCTATACCTTCTTCGTCTTGGTTTTGTATATTATCAAAACAGGTAGGAAAAGAATAGAAAACAGAAAACAGAAAAACTGCTGTTGCTACTACAATAATAGACACCATTATTATTTGATATTTAAGTTTTCTTCTAGATGACCAAGACATAATATTATAATATCATCTTATAACAAAATAAAAAACCCTTAAAAGTAAGGATTTTTAATAACTATTATTCAAATTCCATATGTTGGCACCTACCTACTTTTCCCTAAAGAGTATCATCAGTTCTAAGAGGCTTAACTTCTGTATTCGGAATGAGAACAGGTGTTGCCCTCTCGACGAAGTACCAACATATGAAATTTGAATTTTTGTTTTATATAAAAACAAGAACAGGTGTTGCTCTTCCGACGAAGTACCAATATATAAAATTCAAATTTCTAAGAATTAAATAACGGGCAATAAAAGCATTAAAATTACGATCTTTAAAATTTCTAACAGGAATCGACGGATTAGTACTCCTCGGCTAAACATATTACTATGCTTACACCTAGAGCCTATCACCTAATCATCTCTTAGGGGTCTCAAATGAAATCTAATCTTAAAGTTGGCTTCCCTCTTAGATGCTTTCAGAGGTTATCCATTCCCAACTTAGCTACTCAGCGATGCCATTGGCATGACAGCTGATACACCAGAGGTTAGTTCACTCCGGTCCTCTCGTACTAGGAGCAAATCTTCTCAAATTTCTACGCCTGCAGCAGATAGGAGACCAACCTGTCTCACGCATGATACTCAATTGTTTCCAATTGCATGGACTAAATCTTCTTTAATACTTCGATCAAAGCCCAACGTATAGTCTCTACGGGCAAACGAGTTTATAAACTTTAACTCATTCTTCCCTCGGTATTGCCATTGAAGGTTCTACCGATATAAGTTGGATTTTTCTTTAAACATCCAAAATGAATGTTTAAGACCGCCGTGTAAGATTGGTTTCTTGTTCTATCTCAACCTTTGAATATTGTATTCAAAGTTTTTATATATTGTCAACGAAAAGACTTAACAAATAATGTTCAGAGTTTAGATTGTCTAAAAGTCAAAAGATTTAACTTCTAAACGGTCTAAACCCAGCTCGCGTAACTTTTTAATTGGCGAACAGCCAAACCCTTGGAAGCTTCTCCACCTCCAGGATAAGTTGAGCCGACATCGAGGTGCCAAACAACGCCGTCGCTATGGACGCTTAGGCGTTATTA
>DAOWHH010000017.1 GCA_030641525.1 bacterium | reverse complement strand
GGATTAGTAAAAATGATTATGTTAATGATTATTTTTACTATATCCGAACGATGGAATTATATGCTTGCTTCATCTAATTTCGAGTGAGGATTAGTAAAAATGATTATGTTAATGATTATTTTTACTATATCCGAACGATGGAATTATATGCTTGTTTCATCTAATTTCGAGTGAGGACTAGTAAAAATGATTATGTTAATGATTATTTTTACTATATCCGAGCGATGGAATTATATGCTTGCTTTACATAACGGTTAATATAACATAAAAATCCCACTGAATAAATCCAATGGGATTTTTTAAAGTTTTAATTAATTTCATTAATCACCTTCCCTTTTTCAAAAGCCCTTATATTCTCAATAGTAGTATCAAATATCCTTATAATTGCTTCTTTAGTATTAAAAGCATTATGAGGGGTGATAATCACATTTGGATTATCAATCAAATACTGATTATGCAAAATAGTTTCCATATCATCAATTTTATTATCAGAAATAGATTTATCATCCAATAATCCAATTTGATTACCCATATATATTTCAGCTTCCAACACATCCAAACCAGCCCCAGACAAAATACCTTCTTGCAAAGCTTTAGTCAAAGCAGAAGTTTCTATCACTCCACCACGAGAAGTATTTATGATTATTGCTCCTTTTTTAATCTTAGCAATATTTTCTTCGTTTATAATATGATGTGTATGTGGATTATAAGGTAAATGCAAAGAAATAATATCTGAAGAACTTAATAATTTATCAAAATCAACATATTCAAAACCTATTTTCTTAGCAAGATTATCATCCTTATTAACATCAAAAGCAATAACTTTCATATCAAAACCTTTAGCCATCTTAATAATATTCCTACCTATTTTCCCCACTCCCAAAACTCCAATAGTTTTACCTGCCAAATCAAAACCTCTCAAACCTTCTTTAGAAAAAGAACCTTTTTTAAGAATCTGTTCGTAAGCAGGAAAAATCTTTCGCGACAATGAAAGCAAAAGAGCAAAAGCAAATTCTGCGACTGTATGAGAACCGTATGTTGGTACATTAGAAATAACAATATTCCTTTTCTTTGCTTCTTCAATATTAATATGATCAAAACCAGTAGAACGTGTTGCAATAAATTTCAAATTAGGAAATCTATCCATCACTTGCCCGTCAATTTCAGAACCAACAAATACCGACAAAATATCAACTTTATCATCCTTTAAATCAATATGTTCCTGAACCACCCCTTTAACAAATTCAACTTCAAAACCTTCACCTATTTGTTTTTCAAAATAATCCTTCTCCCAATCTTCATTATAAAAAAATAAAATCTTCATTACATATTATTTTATCATAAAAAACAAACCAACCCTATCCTTAAATATCCAAAAATAATCTCCGGAGGTTGGACCTCCGGAGGTCCAACCTCCAAATTTTCTTTTTTAACCTTTCACTTCCCTCTCAATCTCCACCAATCTCTCATATTTCACCATTCTTTCAGGCTGACTAGGAGCCCCAGCCTTAATTCCGTAGGCACCAACACCCACAGCCAAATCAGCAATAAAAGAATCCATCGTTTCTCCTGACCTATGAGATACAATAATTTTTAAATTAGATTCTTTAGCAACCCTCACAGCTTCCAAAGTCTCCGACACAGTTCCAATTTGATTCGGTTTTATAATCACAGCATTTACCAACTTCTCTTCAATCGCTTTTTTAATAGTCTCTGGATTAGTGGTGGTTAAATCATCTCCCACAATTAAATCATCTCTATCAAATTCTTTCATAATTTTAGCAAAAGAAATTGTATCTTTTTCAGCAAAAGGTCCTTCAATACTCACCAAATTAAATTTCTCATTTAATTTCTTATAAATCTCCAATAATTCTTCTGAAGAATATTTCTTATCAGCTATTTCATAAACACCATCCTTATAAAATTCCCCCGCAGCCACATCAATCCCTATTTCACTTGGACCTCCAAGGTCCAAGTCTTTTAATATCTCAAAAGGTTCCTCAATCCCAGTAGATTTAAAAGAATAACCCCCTTCATCCCCCATTTGTACATCATCAAATTTTTCTTTCAAAACCACTCCTAATTTTTCAAAAATCTCCTGTAATTTATTAAAAAAATCTACAACACTTGAACCGTCACCTAAAATTAACATATATTCCTGAAAAGGAAGATTAAAATTTCCATGAACTCCGCCATTCAAAAGATTTACAAATAATCTCGGAAATACCATTTCTTGAATAGTTGAATTACTCAGATCTCTAATACATTCCCAAAGACTTTCACCCTTTGCTTTTGCTTCCAATCTCAAAAAAACAATACTCATAGCTAAAATAGTATTAGCACCTAAATTAGATTTATTTTCTGTTCCATCCAAATTCAAAAGAATTTTATCAAATTCATAAATATCAGAAATTTCTCTCAAAACAATCTGCGGAGTTATTATTTTTTCAATATTATCTATCGCTTTATCTACATCAACCACTACTGCTTCATTCAAACCACGACTTTTTCCAGAAGGAATAGACGCTTTCACAGAAAAAAGTCCTGCTGACATCTCAACTTCAATAGTATCCTCACCTCGAGAATTTTTTATTTTATTAACTTTTATAGAATCAATTTTCATTTTATATGCTTGACTTTTTTTTTGTAAAATATATTATATAAGTATAAATGTTTGACTTGATCAGACGTCCGAGAAAGCCCCACTTGTGGGGTTTTCGCTTTTTTACTTAAAACCAATAATATTTTTTAATTTATTCATTATAAAATCAAACTCTTTTTTATCAATTTTATATATTTTCCTTGAAACTCTTTTTATACTAAATAATTTAATTTGAGATAAGATTAAATAAGAATCTTTCCCTAAAAAATTAATCTTATGATAGTATTTACCTGTTTTTTCTGTACTTGTCATAGGGATACCCAAAAAACATTGTCTATTAAATACTTTGATTACTAAAACTGGTCTCTCAAAATTACTATCTTTTCCATCTTCTTCTACCCCTATATTCAATCCTACTGACAGCCACCAAACCTACCTTTTAGCAGGTAGGATATTTTTAATATTATAATCAATTTTCTTCTTTTTGTTGTTCCATTTATCAAAATCTTTCATTATTTTATTTTCATCTTTTCTTTAAACTTTTTTCTTTATCATAAACAACCTTTGTCGTCTTTATCACAGTATCAGAACTCAAAGAAATACTATCAATTCCATATTCAACTAAAGACTTCACAAATTCAGGATAATCACTTGGAGCCTGTCCACAAATTCCTGTTTTAGCTTTTACCTTTTTAGCTCGTTTAATTAAATCTTTAATTAAAATTTTAACCGCTTCATTATTTTCATTAGCTATACCCTCAACTTCAATATTACCACTTGAATCCCTATCTATAGCTAAAGTAAATTGAGTCAAATCATTTGAACCAATAGAAAAACCATCAAAGACCTCCGCAAATTCCTCCACCAAAACCATATTAGAAGGTACTTCGGCCATAACATAAATTTCTAAACCACCTCGCCCGACCGAAGGATTAGGGTTAGCTCCTCTTTTCAAACCATTTTTCGCCATAATAGACAAAACTTTTTTACCTTCCTCTGGAGTTCTACAAAGAGGAACCATTATTTTCAAATTCGTAAGCCCCATTTCGTCTCTAACTTTTTTAAGCGCCTGACACTCCATTTCAAAAGCTGGTAAAAATTCTTTTGAATAATAACGACTAGCCCCTCTCCAACCCATCATCGGATTAGCTTCTTCTGGTTCGTATTGTTGACCTCCAATTAAATTAGCATATTCATTAGTTTTAAAATCAGACAAACGCACTATCACATCTTTAGGATAAAAAGCTGCAGTAATTGTAGCCACACCTTCAGCTAATTCATTCACAAAAAATTGTTTTTTATCTTTATAACCCACAGTCAATTTATCAATCTTTTTCTTAACACTTGATTCTTGTTTTCCATAATTTATTAAAGCCAAAGGATGAATTCTTATAGAGTTATTTATAATAAACTCAATTCGTGCCAAACCAACCCCATCATTAGGAATAAATGACGCCTGAAAAGCCATTCTAGGATCACCAATATTCATCATCATCTGTGTTTTAGGTTTTTTCAAACCTTTTACAACAGTCTTTTTAATTTCAAAATCTAATTCCCCACCATAAACATAACCAACATCACCTTCTGCACAACTCACTGTCACTTTGTCACCAGATTTAATTTTTTTAGTAGCATTATCAGTCCCAACAATACAAGGAATACCTAATTCCCTAGACACAATAGCAGCATGACAATTATTCACAATAATTGGTGTAAGTCTTGAAGTAAAAACAAAATAATTATGATTATCTTCCACCGTAATATTATAGACATCTTCTGTTCGTATTTTTTTAGCATCAGTAGCACGAAGAGAAACAAAATCTGCTTTCAAAAGCTTTAGTATAATCTTTTTCATATTTCCACTAAGTAATGGCAAAATATTTTTCTCTATTTTTTCTTTATCTATCAATAAATTTTTATTTACATAAGGTTTTACCTTACCACCAAAATTAACCATATCTACAATGTCATAAAACAAAGACTTAGCAGAAAATAATTTTGTACCATTAACAATTCTTAATGAATTTCCTTTAACTCTTTTTGTGTACTTCAGTAAATTATCAATATTATCAACTATTTGAACATTATGAATATGTCTGTTATTTGTCACTTGTGGCAAAATATTTAATTTAAGACAACTAACAACAACAGCTTGTAATAAAATATCATTTGAAATAAAAATATTTATTCTATTTGCTTTTTTGTCAAATGTACCGTCACCATCAATCACACCTGCTAAAAAATTATAATTAATTTCTTCTGAAGAATTTAACATATTAACAACAAGGTCATTTTTCCATGCTTTAAATTTTTTAGCCACATCCTTACTATAACAACGAAATGCAGTTGCGCTACCCACAACTTTCTTTCCTCTAATAACACTATTGGCTTTTTTCTTAACGCAAATACCCATTTTTTTACCAAATAATTCCTCAAAATATGTCATTACAGTTTTTATAAGCTCCTCTTTTTCTTTGATTTGTTTTTGTATAAATTGAACCTCTCCATGAGTTTCAGAAACAGAAACACAGCCATCTGTATAAATGCAACCCCAAAGATATGCCAATTTAGCCGATATCTCATTTTTACTAAAACTTTTTATTTTATTAGCACTAAGAACAAAGCTTTTAGTTTTTAAAATATTTTTAATTGCTTGATCAGCTAACGTCCTATTATTTAATGTTATGAATTTATGATCTGGGGTAGAAAACAAATAATTATCTTTATGCCTACCAGTTTGAGAAAAATTAATCTTCATTGTTTTAGATTTTCTTACCATAGCATCCGTAATCTTTTTCCATTCATATTTAAGAGTTTCCTTATTTAAAGATTGTGTATACAATCCTTTTTTAATTTTTTCTTTAGTGATTTCTTTCATCTCCAGAAACCCCAAATTAGTTAAAATTTTTGTTTCACCCGAAAAACAAGTTCTTCCACCCTTATCAGTCACAATGGCTGAAGCAATTTTCATAATCGGTTCCCAATCAGGATCCGTCATATCAGTCACCAAAACCTGACCTTTCTTAAAATTTTTTATACCCTTTATATCCATTATTCTATTAACAACACCAACCCCTATCTTCCAACCGATACTTTGCCCTTCTATTATAACTTTCTTCCCATTTTTAGAACTATTTTTTAATTTAAACTCTTCTATAACATTCATATCTTTTTGACTTTGAACCGTTTCAGGTCTAGCTTGAACAACATATAATTTTTTATCCACTCCATCGTAAGCCCATTCAATATCCATCGGCATATGATAATGATCTTCAATCATTACTCCCCAATCAGCTAATTGCAAAACTTGTTCATCACTTATAGATTGTTTTTGTTGATCTTTCTCAATTACAGGAATATTTTTCACTGGCCTCTTGGCTTTTTTATCCAAATTATAAATCATTCTTAATCTTTTTTTACCAATAGAACGAGAAATAATTGCTCTAGTAGGTTTAAATACAAAAAATTCATCAGGATTAACATCACCTTGCACAATATTTTCACCTAAACCATAAATAGAATTAATTAAAACAACATCCTTAAAACCAGTTTCAGTATCAATAGTAAATGTCACACCAGAGCTACCTTTATCAGCTCTAACCATTTTTTGAACACCCACAGACAAAGCAATAGAAAAATGATCAAAACCCTTATCTTCCCTATATGAAATAGCTCTATTTGTAAAAAGAGAAGCGATACATTTTCTAATCGCCAAAAGCAATTCCTTTTCACCAACAATATTTAAAAATGTCTCTTGTTGCCCAGCAAAAGAAGCATCTGGTAAATCCTCAGCCGTAGCAGAAGAACGAACAGCCACACTTAAATTTTTAACTCCATAAAAATCAGATAATTTTTCATAAGCTTTCAAAATATCCTTTTTCAATTCTTCAGAAAGTTCAGCCTTTAAAATTAAATCACGAGCTTCTTTCCCTTTTTTCATTAAATTCTCAACATTATGAGTATCCAAATCTTTAAAAACTTCTTTAATTTGCTTTTTTAAACCACTTTCCTTCATAAAGTTATGATAAGCACCAGCACTAGTAGCAAAACCATTCGGAATTAAAATCCCTTTCTTAGTTAATTTCTGGTACATTTCCCCCAAAGAAGCATTTTTACCACCAACAATACCCACATCCCCTCTACCTAATTGATTAAAAAATAAAATGTTTTTTTCTGATTTATTCATTTCTTTAAAATTTTAACAGTTAATATATAAAAGATTATATCATAATTTAAAAAGTAAAAAGGGCGACCACTTCGTGGTCGCCTTTTTCCAACTCAAATGAAAATAAAGAGTAAAATTCTTTATATCTCAACCTTTAGGAAGCTTTTTATAAAAAGCTGACGCCATATTTACTCTTTGTTTGAATGACTATCTATTTTTTCAATATCAAATAAAAATCAGCCACATTTATACCCGTTCTACCGGTTTTAATTTGAGTTTTTATTTTCTTGAAAAAATTATAAGAATCATTATTTTCAAGATACTCTCTCCAGTCAATTTCTTTATCACTTATCTCTTTTAACACTTCATAATCAACTAATGCTCCCGCCACATCAGTATTATCTTGTCCATCGGAAGCAGCCGCAAGCACCAATACATCCTTGGGTAAATTTCCCAGAGAAGCTAAAACAAATTCCTGATTTCTTCCTCCCTTACCGTCACCTAAAACTTGTACCGTAGTTTCACCCCCCCAAATATGACAAGATTTTGGTAAATAAGATTCTGCAACTAATTTATTAATCAAACCTTTAGCTTCACCTTGAATATTAGATAATTCAATTACTGTTTCATAACCTAAATCTTCTGCTTTTTTCTCCATTGCTTTTAAAGCAATCATATTAGTTACCAAAAGAATATTATCAACATTTTCAAAGTATTTCTCATCCTTCGGTGTTTCTGTCAAAAAAGAAATTGCTTGAGTTAATTTTCCTTCTAAATCATCTATAGAATAAGATTCTAAAACCATTTTTGCATCTTGTTTTGTAGTTTTGTCTAATACTGTTGGTCCTGAAGCAACTAGAGAAATATCATCTCCAGGGATATCAGAAAAAATTACTGAAACAACTTTAGATGGGTATGCTAATCTTGCAAAATGTCCACCTTTAATTTGAGATAAATGTTTCCTAATAATATTTATTTCACCAATTGTAGCTCCCTTTTTGATTAATTCATCACTTAATTCTTTCAAGAAATCACATCCAATCCCTTCTGAAGTAGAACATAATAAAGACGACCCCCCTCCTGAAATAAGGCTAATAATCAAATCATCTTTCTTAGATTTTTCTAAAATCTTAATAATAGATTTAGTAGCGTTTATATTTTGTTCTGATGGAAAAGGATGAGTACCTATTTTTGATTTAATTTTTTTAAAATTAAATGATTCCAAATCCAAAACAACTCCATCTGTAATTTTATCTCCTAAAACTTCTTCAAAAATATGAGCTGATTCGTTGGAACATTTTCCAGCAGCAATTAAAAAAATATTTTTATATTTTTTTAAATCATATTTTTGATCTTTTATTTTTAAAATATTTTCATCCAAAGAAACACTTTGGGAAATGATTTTATCAGTTAAAATAGATTCATAACCAGCTTCTAAAATATCCAAAGCATCTTGCCTTAAAGGATTAGTTGCTAATTCATCAATATTTTTAATTATAGGTAATTCCTTTTCTTGCATTAAAAATATTATATCATACAAAGTAAGTAGTAAGCATCAAGTCAAAATTCACAGAGTGAATTTTATTAACATTGAGCATTATTTAATTAAATAAATTAGAAAGTCAAAAAACAAGAGTATCTATTCAATTAACAAAAAAGAGAGGGTGGTCGCTTTGCGACCACCCTCTCTTTTTTCTATTTAATACCTAATACTTACTACTTAATACTTTTAAATAACCGTTTTTTAATTTTAATCAAAACAATCCAGCTGGTTTTTTGGGAAGATCTGCTCCAACAGTACTCAAAACAATTCCAATAATAGCCCAAGCACTTACCATAATAAATATTCCAATTATTCCCCATATCATATGATCTCTACCAGTCTTTCTCACTATTTCATTATCTGCTCCTCGAATATAATCCGCTACACCCCAAAAAAACATTGCAATAGATAAAACAAATAAAAACAAAATGATAGGAGCTATAATTTGAGTATTTATCTCTCCTATTAAAGTTTCAATATTAGTCATTTATTTTTTGGAAAAATTATTATGATTTAAAATAACTAAATATTAAGATGTTGTTATTTCATAATCAAAATCAGGAACAGTAGTGTCTAAATCTGCAGTAGAAACCAAAACATTCACTAATCCCCAAACAGATACCATTACAAAAAGTATTACTATTCCCCAAATCATTTGAGTCTTAGCATCTTTTTTTTCCTCCCCTGCTTTCAATAAATACATTACTAATGAATAAACAAAGAATAAAACTGCTAAACTCAAAAGAATAGGCATTGCAGTTGCTATTAAATCTGACAAAGTACCTAATAACTCACTAAAACCAGTTGCTCCCAAAGTAAGCATAGGCATTAAAGCCAAAGATAAACCTAATATATATTTCTTCATACGATTTTTAATAATAAAGAGTATAAAAACAGAATTTTTATAACTCCATTAACTAATAATTTACAATAAACTCATTAATATGATAACAAATTCACCTTAATTATGTCCCAAAACTGTGGAAAACAAATACTACCCCGACATAAATGTCTTTGTTAAAAGATCAACAAGACCCCAAACAGATACCATTACAAAAAGTATTACTATTCCCCAAATCATTTGTTGTTTTGCATCTTCTTTGTCGCTTCCTGAACTTTGTAGGAATTTCATTAGAGACCAAATGTAGTTGTTAAGAGACCAACAAGACCCCAAACAGATACCATTACAAAAAGTATTACTATTCCCCAAATCATTTGTTGTTTTGCATCTTCTTTGTCGCTTCCTGAACTTTGCAAGAATTTTACTAGAGACCATAGGAAATACAGCGTAGCTAACATTCCGATTATAGGAAAAATTAATCCTAAAAGCTTTTGGACCGTAGTTATTACTTTTTCAAGACCTGTTGCTGCGTCTTTAGTAGTAGCAAAACTTAAAATTGGTAAAAGAAATAACAAACTGTATAAACTTAATATGTATTTTTTCATTATTTTTTAAAAATATCTAATAATTAAAATTGATTAATAATTCCAAGCGAGGATGTATAGAAATGATTATGATAATATTTATATTTATTTCTATATAATCCGAACGATGGAATTATATGTTTACTTCATATAATTTCGAGTGAGTCTGACACCACTTTTTTATTTTTTTTAAAACTCAATTATTTAATCCTTGGTATTTCCACCTCAAACTCTGTTGGTTCTATTTTATCAGTAAATGTAAGTGCACTCTTTATTTTGCCAGAAAGATTTCCAAGTCCTTCAAGAAACTTTTGAATCAATGTCAATTCAGTCTTTTTCTTTGCGTCTCCTAAATAAACATCAGTCTTTAATTTTCCTAGATGAGTTTCTATCTCTCCTTTAATATCCATTGCTTTTATATCACTTTTAACCTCTGTTCCTTTTAGATAACCCTCTGCATCACCTAGATTTGGTTTATCATAAGTCACCCCAAAAGTACCAGTTAATATTATCACCAAACCCCAAACAGACGACATTACAAAAAGACCTATTATTCCATTTATCATTACCTGTTTTGCTTCTTCTTTTTTAGCACCTATATCATTTCTCAAAAAAGAAGCTAATCCCCATGAAAAATAGATTAAAGCCAGTAAAACAATTACAGGTAATATTGCTATAATAAGATTTACTATTATCATTACTAAAGCTTTAAAATTTTCAGGTTTACCAACAGCATAACTAATAAAAGGTACAAATCCAAAAAGTACTAAATAAAAACCTAATAAATTGTATTTTATTTTTCCTTTCACTTCTATATATTACCACTTAAAATAGTGTTAAAACAATAAATAATGTGTATAAATAGACACCCTACCAGCTATCCGATAGCTGGTAGGAATATAAAATAAAAAAAAAGCGAAATCTGTCTTAGATTTCGCTTTGTAAAAACTATCAATAAACTTATTGACAACTTTCATTCTCCGGATATCTCCTACAAAAAGATTGTTTTTGCTGCAACATCAAAGCTTTTGCTCCAAATCCTATACTGGCTGCAAAAGAGTTTCCAACACTTTCTCCTGCCGATATCCGCTTTTGTTTCTTCTGTACCCTTACAACAGGAACCGAAACAATTTTTTCCTCTTCAAATGATAAAGAGTTAACCGTCACTATCTTTTGCCCTCCATGAGGAGTACTACCTCTAAAGATCAACTTTGTAGATTTTCCATTACTCACAAACACAGAAAAACTTTTCCAAAGTTCATCTATCTCATTAATGGACACAAATACCGGATCAATAGGAAAAGAGTTTTCGTCTCCTGATTCTGAAACCAAAACAACCTCTATTTCCTTATCATAATTATTATCTATGATTAATGAAAAAGGTATTTGAACCTCTATTGATGAGCATCCTGTTATCATTAAACAAAAACCAATGAGGAAAGTTGTTGCTAAAGATTTCCTGTTCATAAAATTTCTCCTTCAATAAATTTAAAAAATGAACTTTTTGTCAAAAAATATATCTTAACTTCTTCTTTTATTATATACGATATATATATAAACGTCAAGGTCAAGGACATCTAATACAAATTTCAATAAATTACTACAAAAATTTTATTTAAAACTTCTTTTAAAAGGGGGCAATAAATCTATTGATTTATCGCCCCCCATGTCACCCCAATATGTCTACGGAGTTGCAGAAATTGGTTTAACCTCTGCCTTAATACGAAAACTCTTTTGTCCCCCAGGTCTGGCCCTGACAGTAGAAACTCGTTTAAAACTAGATGAACTATCATCACCACCCTTTTTTGCAAAAATGGTTAATTTCTGATTCACCATACATGTTGAATAGGATATAATATCCTTAGAAGGAACCGTAAACTCTTCCTTTTTTCCAGATTTCGCGAAAAGCCGAATTGTTGCGTTCATGGAATTTTCATTGTTAACAAGAATCGAGTAATGTTGACCCTGTGACGAACTTTTATTGTTCATACAACTTTTTTTAGGAAGATGTTTTCCGCTACCATCCAAATCAACCTCTTGTACTTCATCAGGTTCAACTTCATCGTCACGATCATCAGGAGTTGGATTTTTAACTCCGACAGTTTTGAAAGTTTCTCTCAGAATATTAATCTGAGCTTCAAAAGCTTTCGTAATGTTTTCGATATTCGCAGACCCCTTTTCTGTCAATTTTTCAACAGTTTCTGCGAATGTTTTTCCCGCTTCTTTCCAGACTTTGCTTTTGGTCTGATTTCTTACCAAATTTCTTTGATCCTTAACGACCTGATTAAGGGTTTTCTGATTATACATTTTCTTTGGTTCAGATTGGTTTTGGACTTGATCTTGTGACACATTTAATGATAAATCAGTTTGAGCAAACAAAACATTAAAAGACCCGACAAACAACAACATAATGAGACAAAATAAAAGCTTTTTCATGATAATCTCCAAAAAAGATTTCAAAATATTTAGAATCCGAAAGAATTCCTTTATTGACAACTGGTAATAAGATAACACATAGGAATATAGGTGTCAAGATATCGTTATGGTTCAATACCTATGCAACACTTTAATCGTGTAGAATTAAAGAATTATGACATATACAACAAACCCTCATTTACCAAAGGTGCGAAGAGACGCAGTCCGTCTTGTAAAGTATAGAAAATGGTCTATGCGTAAAG
>DAOWHH010000006.1 GCA_030641525.1 bacterium | reverse complement strand
CCAATAAATCAAGACCATCCTTTACTGGTAGTATAATATCTAAAAGCATAATATCAGGTTTAAAACTTTTTGCTAAAGAAAGAGCATTGGAACCATCAATAGCAATTTCTACTGTGAATCCATCTTTCTCAAATTTTTCCTGAAGAACTTTAACTAAAATTTCTTCATCTTCAATAATGAGTATTTTCATAATTTCGAGTGAGGATTAGTAAAAATGATTATGTTAATGATTATTTTTACTATATCCGAACGATGGAATTATATGCTTGCTTCATATATGATTTAATTAATTAAACCTAATCTTTCTTTAACCTTTTCTACAACTTCATTTAGAGACCAGTCTGTTTTCACCAAATAATAAGTAGGATTATCTCTTGCTACACCTTCAGTTATAGAATCATCAGAGGTTAAGTTAGTTAAAAGAATAATTGGTACATCTTTACCCCAATTATTTTCTTTACGTAATTTTCTCATCATAGTCATCCCATCCATTTTGGGTAGAATTATATCGAGTAAAATTAAATCTGGTTTTTTATCTAATGCCACTTCAAGACCTCTCTCTCCATCTTTGGCAATAAGAATATCAAAACCTTCAATAGTGAATTTCTCAACTAATGAATTTAACATAATCTCTTCATCCTCAACTATAAGTATTGTTTTTGTTTTCATACATTTAATTTTAAATTATTTTACCGGAACAGTAAAGTAAAAAGTGGTTCCTTTGTCCACATCAGAATCCACCCATATTTTTCCTCTATTTGCTTCAGCAGCTGATTTGGCTATAAAAAGCCCTAAACCATTCCCCATAACTCTCGAGTCTTTGGCAGCTATACCACGAGAAAATTTATAAAAAATCTTTTTATAATCAGATTTAGGAATAAATGATCCTATATTATGCACAGATACAACATAATTATCTTTTTCCAAGTCAATACCAATATTAATTTCTGTATTCTCAGGTGCAAATATTATTGCATTATTCAAAATATTATCAATAACCTGACTAAATAAAAGAGTGCTAATATTAACATCTTTGATTTTTGTAAAATAAGAAACTTTAATCTTTTGATTCTTTTTTTTGGCACTTGCTTCATTCAATTTTTCAGACTCTTTTATAAGGTCTGTAATATTTACAATTTCCTTATTTATGACTAATTTCCCAGTTTCTATACGATTAATATCTAACAATTCATTCACTAAAGAAATAAGTCTTTCATTAGAAATGTAAATATTATCTAGTCTCTGTTTACTCTTTTCATCTAAATTTATATTTTCTTCCACAAGCATCTCTAAAAGCCATTTCATTGATGATAATGGTGTACGCAGTTGATGAGAAGCTAGTGAAATAAATTCACTTTTGGCATGATCCAACTCTTTCTCTTTGGTTATATCTCTAAATATTTCCACTGTACCAATAATTTTGTTTTTAAACTTTATAGGTGTGGCTATACTAGACACAGGAAATTTAATTTTACTCTTACAAACAAAATAATTTGTAGTCGGCATTTTTTTGCCATTTTCTCTTTTTCTCACGATAACCTTATCTATATCTTTCCCTTTTACCTCTGTATATTTCCAACCCAACATCTTCTCAAAAACTTTATTAACCATAACTATTTTATTATCTTTATCCGTGACTACCAAACCATCACCAATAGACATTAAGATAGCCTTATCTTTAGCTTTCATTTCTTTGATTTTTGTTTTTTCAATATCTAGATCTTCCAACATACCTAAAAGAGCTTTTTGAGTATTTTTCAATTCTTTGGTACGATCATCTACTAATTTCTCAAGACCTTTATGATATTTTTCCAATTCCTTTTCTTGTTTTTTCTGTTTTGTTATATCTTCAACAACACCATCAAAATAAATATTTCCTTCTTGGTCTTTCTTTTTTACAGCAGTGACTGAACCAATAAAATCTCTTCCTTTTAAGGTGACTAATTTCAATACTTGGTTTTTTACAAAACCATCTCTCATTATTTTTTCACCAAACAACTCCCCTTCAAAAGAATCTTTATATATGTCACTAACTCTGTGTTTTAAAAATTCTTCTTTTGATTTAGCTTCAAACATAGAAACAGTAGCTGGAGTTGCTTCTAAAAAAACCCCTTTCTTTCCTGGAGTATTACGATAAATACCAATTGATAAATTATTTACTAATGTTTGATATCTTTCTTCTATCTCTTTTTGTTTTGAAATATCTCTAACAGTTGCTTGAATTATTTGTTTTTTATCTATTTTTACTTTTGAAAGTAGCACGTTTGCTAGAAAATTTTCACCTTTATATCTTTTATGCATCCATTCAAAAAAATTACTTCCTTCTATTATTGCCTTTTCTATCATTTTTTTAGCTTTTTTTTCTGATAATAGATCATCTGGTTGAAATTTGGGGGATAATTGCCAAGGAGATAAAGAAATGAATTCTTTTTCATCTTTAACCTCAAACATTTTTATGGTAGCTGGGTTGCCACTAGTAAATCTCCAATTAGATGGATCTAAGGTCATAATCGCATCTCCAGAAGATTCATACAAAAAACGGAATTTTTCTTCGCATTCAAATACTTCTCTTTTTTCTTTCAAATCCTTTGATTTTTTTCTAGAGAAAATTTTTAACATATAATTATTTACCAATTTCTTTAATATTTTCAATAATATATTTTTGAGTTTTTTCTATTTTAGTTTTTATTTTATTTAAAAGAAATTTCATTTCTCCTGCTTCATTTCTACTTATATTTCTATCTGAATAATTCTTTAACATTTTATTCGTGATATTTTTGATTGTATTTAAAATATTAACCACATCTCTTTGAGCTATAACAGCTTTTCTCCCTACTTGTTTTCTCCATAACTGATATGAAAACCAACCGGCCGAAAACACAATTGACATAATCAAAATCAAGCTTACAAAAAACCAAAATTGTGTTATCTCTATATTAGCAATGACTAAAAGTGGTCTTTCCTTAACTTTAAATAATTCAGATTTCACGAATAAACTTTTTGCACCCCTATCATCTTGAGACACAACTTCTATAAAATATTGATTTTTTTTGAGAGGTTCGTCATATACCAACTCCCAATTACCATCTTTATCAGATTCGGAAACCATACTAAAAATAACAGCTTCTTTTTTATCTTTTATATAAAGTAAAAGTTTAGTGTTTGGAAGAGCTATCCCTTCAGCCATTAAACCTCCCTCTCCTACAAACAGATTTTCACTAACAAAAGTTATAACCGGTGATTTAATTGGTAAGATTTCTAGAATAATATTATTTTCCCTAATATTACCTGCCATATCTACAGCCCTTATAGAAATATTTAACTCTCCTGGATCCTGAACAGGGAGGATATATTCTCCGTTTTCCAATGTAATTATATCTTCATTATTAATCATTACTAAATAATGTTTCAAACCTGACAAACTATCATTTGTTTCAAATAATATTGTTGGGGTTGGATTATCTGTTTTTAAACCTTTTAGAACATCAATATTAAATGCCAATGGAGGCATAGTATCAATTGCCAACCTATAATGATTAACAGGTCCCCAACCAATATTATTCTTAAATTTTATATGCAAATACTGAACACCATCTTTTAAAACCGGGAATATTTTTGTATCAAAAATACCCTCTGATTTAGATTCGGGAACAAAAGAGGGATTTTCATTCAAAACTGTACTTATTCCAGATATATCTAGAGGTAGACTCCATTTAACCAAAAAATCATCAATTGAGTTATACCATTCCTTTGGATCTGGATATAAAGAAATTGAAATTTCTGGTTTTTTAGGTAGATTCTTTACTATAGACGGCTCTCTAATAATAGTAGGTATTTTGGGCTCTATCTTAATTGTAGTTGGTTTAATATCAAATCTAGCTACTTCTATTGTTGATAAAATATTTGTACCACTTCCGTCCGAAGCTGTAACAGCAGCATCACTCACTACAATATTAGCTTCTCCAATACCTTTTACTACAAAAACTATTTTCAATATTTGTATAGATGAGCCTACTACACCATTAGTAGTTCCGCCAAGAAAAGTTATTTTACCCTCCTCATTAGAAAACCTTGGTCCATCAATCCAAAAATTAAAAATCGTATCTGTTGGAGAGGTATCAACACTTTTCACTTCTAAAATATCTTTAGGGAATTGAATAATAGCTTGAGCTGCATTAAATCCCTGATTTTCACTATTAATCCGTACTTCTAAATCAATAAAATCACCTATTTTTGCATCAACAGTTTTTGGAGACAAAAAAAATGTAGCAGCTTCTACTACAGAAAACCCTACATTAAAAACCAATAATGTTATAAACAAAAAAATTATAAAAGAAATTTTTGTTTTTAATTTTGAATAGTACATAAATGACTAAATTATATTTTAACAGCTCTTAAAAATATGCTCAAGTCGGAAATATTGATTTTTCCATCTTCATTTAAATCTGCTTTATCCTCTTGTTGTCTCCATAGGGACAAAAAAATACTTAAATCTGTTATCGTAATCTTTCCATCTATATTAAAATCCACTTTTGGAACCACAGAGTCAGAAACCAAGAAATTCTTAATTAGAGAAAAACCACTCTCTTTTTTAGTATCTAAATCTTCTTGTTTAGCTCTTATATTGTGACGACCTGTTGATAATTTGGCTGTATTTATTAATATTTGATAATCTCCTTTATCATTAGATTCTGTTTCATATATTATATCTTCATCCAACTCTATATTAACCTTAACCAACGGTGAGGTATTGCCAATCACTTTGATAAAATCTCCTCTAGAAACAACAGAGCGAACTATATCTATTGTTGGTGGTATAAAAATATCTTTAACAACTAAAGAACTACTTATTCCTGTTAAATCCACATTATACACCTTTGTTTGAGTCTGACGCCCAGATTTGTCTTTTACAACAAGACTATAAGTATAGAAATCAGAAAGAATCCCAATATCTTTTATCTCAAAATCACCTTCATCAGAAACTTCAATTTCTTTCTTTTTTAATTCATATCCCCTTGTTCCTATTTCAACTAGAAATATTTGAGCACCAGGATAAGCTCTACCAGAAATACTTATAGTTGTAGGACTTATACCTCCAGAAGGTGTTGTAGGTGCTGATGGTGTTCTAGTAGTCAACACTGGACATTTAGTATAATAAGTAAGAGGTTGACCATCATTGGTGACCCTAAAAACATAATCAGAGGCAAAAGAAATTTCGTCTTCAAAAACAAAAATTGACCATTCATACTCTGTATATTGACTTTTTTCTAATTCTAATAAAGAAGCAGGATTGGTTAAATCAAATATCTTGCCAGGGACAAAATTTTGTAGATTACCAGTAGATATCAATCTGGTTGTTGAATCTCCATCCTCAAAATTTGGAGATTGTCTTAATATAAAATCACCTTGATTTTGACCAACAGCTCTCCAAACCCCAGGACCACAATCAGAACCTCGTTTGAATTCTAGTCTAGGAGAAAAACTACCACCGGCCTCTGTAACCTTAACAGAAAATCTCAATCTTATTTCAGTATTCTCATATACACTAATAATATTCTTATTATTTCTCACATCAGATGATCCAAATCCTGTCGCAGTAATTTCAGTACCGTCATCATCCCTAAACCAAAAACTATTTTGATTCCAAATCGCTCCTCCACCAATTGGGAGAAATTCAACTTCTTCAGTTGAATCAACATCAAGACCTGTTGATTCAGTGTCTGAAAGAGAAAGATAAACCATTTCTTCAACTAGATCATTTATATCAATTATTCCTACACCATCTACAATATCAACTAAACCATCACCAGTGACTGATCCACTTGCGACAAGAGTGACATCTTGTTGATAATTTGTGTCAACAAGACTATCTGTTTTTTGAGCTTCAATAGTTATGGTTGTTGGTGTTCCAACAGTGCTATCTTCTGTTTCTAAAATAATAAATTTAACAGCTCCAGTTGGTGGTGCCGTAAATGCTATTAGTGGTAATAAAAGTATAAAAAAACCTAGATATAAAAATTTATTATATATTTTAAGATTGGTTAAAACAATTTGTAAAATTGTTCGCCCGATCAAAACAAAGTTTTGATTTAGGGCTAAATCAAATCTTTCGGATTTGATCGCCCGATCCACTGAAGATGGATTTAGGGCTAAATCAAATCTTTCGGATTTGATCGCCCGATCCACTGAAGATGGATTTAGGGAGAAAGTTTTTTTTATTATGAACAACATATTTAAAGAGTATTGTTATTATTATACAATACTTTTGAAATATTTGAACAACTAAAACTGTGTAGAATTTGAGCCAACAAACGAAATCAAAATAATATTTAATTTTTAAATTTTTTGCAAAAATAAAAACCCCTTTCGGGATTTTTTTTTGCGCGAGTGATGGGACTTGGCCACGAATCACTAAATTTTTTATTTCGCTATCGCTCATAAAAAATAAAGTGTTCTCGACCCCAGCTCAGCGACAAGCACTCGCTACCGCTCGTCTTGTGTACCGCTTCCGCTTTTCGAGTCCCTCGTCGCTGTAAAACAAAAGTCACCCAACACTATCGTGTTGGGTTTCTTTGTTTTATGCGCGAGTGATGGGACTTGAACCCACGACCTCCGCTGTGACAGAGCGGCGCTCTAACCAAACTGAGCTACACCCGCATTTTTATAAATTCTTCAAATTGATTCTTTTTTCTTGATAAAAACAAGTTATTATCAAGTTTATTATACATTAAATTGTACAATCTTAAAGAATCATTGATACTATACTTTAAACAAAAAGTGTTCTTTTTGCAACTAATTCCACCGCCAGAAATTCCATTATCTTTTATTTTACAATGTAAGAACTTTAAAAAACCTTCTGAACAAGAAGTAAATACTGTTTGTATTGCAACGGATTGTTTCTTTCTATCCTTATGAATCCTACCTATCCAAACATTACCATCACCATCAAAATACCCTCTCACAAAATCACCAAAATATTTTTTAGGAACATTAGGAAGTTCTAACCGATAAGTTTTTCTTTCTTTGATACCTAATTTTACCAAATCCTTATAAATACTATTGCTACCTATTTGCAACCGATAAAACACACTTCTATTTTTATTATGAATTCTTTTACTTATTTTATGTTCAGAACCAAGTACAGAACGGATAATAAATAACAAATTCTTATCTTTTATTTGAATAGCAAAATAACTAGCACCTCTTTTGCTAGTAAATACATAACCATCAGCCATAAAAAACCCTAAAACATAAGACATCTCTGGCGACCATTTTTTAAAAAGATTTTTATTTACTTTTTTATAAATAGGCATATTTATATATATATATATATATATATATATTATGACAGGACATCTACCTAACCACTTACACACAAAAATAAAAAACCACAGCAATCAAAGCTCTGTAGTTTTTTGCTTTATACTGTGTCGACGGTTGGAATTGAACCAACGACCTCGGCTTTATGAGTGCCGTGCTCTAACCAACTGAGCTACGCCGACATAGACAAATACAATATAACATAATCATCATATTTTTTAAACATTTTCTAAAACAAAAAACACTCCAATTGATTAGAGTGTTTTTTATTTAAAACTTGTTGCGGAAACCTGATTTGAACAGGTACCTGGAGGTTATGAGCCTCCTGTGCTACCATTACACCATCCCGCGATGTTTTATTTTGATTGAAAATCAAAATAAATAATTTTCAATTTCTAATGATGAATTTTCAATGTTCTAAAATATACCTTAGAATCAACTAAAAAACAAGTCAAAGACTTGTTTTTTTACTTTCAATTTTATGAACATTTAACTTTTTACTAGACAAAGCTTCGCTTTGTCTAAATATATTCAAACTCTTTAAAAACCTGCCTAAACGATTCTATCGCTTTCTTAGCTGTCCTTTGGGTTAAAATTGTATCTGAACCTCTATGAGCAATCTCATTTCTAATTTTATGAGCTTCCCAAGCACTGTCAATTGTTTCAAAATCGCTCCTTTCTATACTTTTCAACTTTTCTCCAATAGTATCTCCATGGTACCCAGACTTGATTAGCATCTCATCTAAAATAACATCAGCATCTAAAACAGCTAATCGCCATTCTGCTGGAGAATCAGAATTTACATATTCCAATATCTTTTCCCATCTTTCATTTTTCATTTCTACACCATCTAAATCAAACTTAGAAGTAATTACAGTATCAAAAATCTTAGAATCTATTTCCGAAACCTCTTGCATTTTTCGACGAACATATATAAGTCCTAAAATAAAAAGTATTGATATAAGTAACGAAAAAAGCATCAATATCGGCCAATATTTGTAATAATTACTACTAATATTAACAGGGTTAAGAAAACCAATTATTTTCTTTATTAAAATATATACCCAAAGATAAATCTGTTGAATATTTAAAAAGTCTACATTCTGTTGCATGACTTATATTATAAGATATAAAAAGAAATTATTCACCCTAAAACACCTTAAGGTGTTCGGGCGACCATTCCTTGTATCTAATGATTTAGCCCTAAAACATTTCTAACCAGAAATGTTCGGGCGAACACTGTCAGTCTTTTTAGCCCTAAAAACTACCTTTGGTAGTTCGGGCGATCGTCCTTACTTTTTGGACGATTTAGCTCAAAACTTCTCTACTTATTTTAAAAAGTAATTTTTCTTGCATATGAGGAGTCATAATCTGAAGACCAAGAGGTAATTCTTTACCGTCCATATTTACAAACCCAGAGGGAATAGAGATGGCTGGTATATTAGTAATATTTGCTGGTACAGTGAATATATCAGCTAAATACATTTGTACAGGATCTTTTGTTCTTTCCCCTATTTTAAAAGCGGGGGTAGGAGTTGTAGGAGTAATTATAGCATCAACATTTTCAAATGCTTTTAAAATTTCCTTTCTAATCATTTTTCTTAACACCTGAGCTTTATTGTAATAAGCATCATAATAACCAGCTGATAAAACATATGTTCCTAATATAATTCTCCTTCTCACTTCTTTACCAAAACCTTCTCCTTTAGTTTTCATATAATCTCCTAAAAGATTTTCTCCTTCTTTCAAAAAACCAAATCTCATTCCATCATAACGAGCTAAATTAGTGGAGGCCTCCGATGGCATTAATATATAATATATTGCTAAAGAATATTCTATATTTGGTAATTCAATCTCTTTTATTTTATAACCTAATTCTTTAAATTTATTAACAGAATTTTCAAAATTTTCTAATACCTCTTTATCAATCCCTTCTTTCAAAAAATGTCTTGGTATTCCTATTATTTTTTTATTCTCATTAACATCTTTTTCAGCTTCTTTGTATATTTTATCTGGAATTGAAGTACTATCCATTTTATCTTCACCTTTAATACAATCAAAAACTATTTCTACATCTTCAATATTTTTTCCTAAAGGACTGATTTGATCCAAAGATGATCCTAAAGCAGCTGCTCCATAACGAGAGACTGCTCCATAAGTAGATTTTAAACCTACCACTCCACAAAAACTAGCTGGCTGACGAATAGAACCACCAGTTTCAGATCCTAAAGCCACCAAAGCATAATTACTTGCTACTGCTACAGCCGAACCACCAGAAGATCCTCCGGGTACTCTAGTTTTATCGTGAGGATTTTTTGTCACTCCAAAAGCAGAATTTTCAGTAGAAGAACCCATAGCAAATTCATCAAGATTTGTTCCTCCAATAAATACTACTCCTTTTTCTTTTAATCTCTTTATCACAGTCGCATCATATGTAGCTTTATAATTTTCTAATATTTTTGAACCGGCTGTTGTTTTTTTTCCTTTAATTAAAATATTATTTTTCACGGCAATTGGAATTCCTGTAAGTAATTCTGCTGTTCCATCCTTAAACCTCTTGTCAGCTTCATCAGCCTGTTCTAAAACATCATCAAAAACCACAATGAAAGCATTTAAATCTTTATCAATATTATTTAAATAAGCTTGTGCTAATTCTCTAGCGCTAAAACCACCATTCTTCATAGCTTCATGAGCTTTTTTAATTGTTAGATTTTCTAAATCAATTTTCATATTTGTTTAGCTTATAGCTAATTAGCTTTTTCTCTTAAAAAGCTAGTAAGCTACTTTTTATAAGATTTTCTTAACTTTTACAAAACCATTCTCAACTTTTGGTACCTCTGCTAAAATATCATCGGTAAACACACCACTTTCATGAGTATCTTCATCACTTCTCATTACATTAACTAAATCACCAGCTTCAGAGACATTTTCTCCTGTTTCAACCTTTTGTATTTGTTCCACAAAACCTAAAATAGAATCCATTTCACCCAAAAGCTCCTTTTTTTCGTCATCAGAAAGCTCTATTCGACTTAATTTAGCTAAATTTTCAATATCTTTAATTTCCATATAATCTTAAGTATATAGCAAAATATCCTTTTTTAAAACTCCTATAAAAAACCGCCCATAAAAATAGACGGTAAACACAAAGAAAATAATTTATTTTCTCACAGAATTAAATCCTCGAAGAATATAAAAATTATCATTCGTTGTATAACCAAAACTTTCATCAACTTTGACAATAATTATTTGAGAATGATCTGAGTAATCAGCTATAATAGAACCAATTAAACTAATCATATTAGTTTTATCTTCAGTCTTTATTCCGGGGTAACATGCCAAATTACTGATAAAAATATTTACCATAGGTCCCAGACCTCCATAGATTTTCATAGGAATAGGTTGATATATTCTAACCCATGGATCTTCTTTATGTAATTTGGTCAAATGAATTTTAATTATTTTATTAATTCTTTTGACAATGCTTTCAACAAATTCGTCCAACCAATATTGTTTTAATCCGTAGATATCAATCTGCAAAGGCAATCTATACATTCTATCCTCCTCACTTAAATTATTAAAGAAATATTAATATATAGGAACTAATAATTATCTTATACCTTATACAGAACAAGAAATCAATTATCCAATCAGTTTTAAAAATTCTTTTTCATCAATTATTTTAATCCCTAATTTTCTAGCTTTTTCTAATTTTGAACCACTTTTTTCTCCCGACAAAACAAAATCTGTTTTTGTTGATACAGAACTAGAAATTGATCCTCCTAATTGACGAATTTTTTCTTTAGCATCATCTCTACTCATAGTATCTAAAGAACCAGTTAAAACAAAAACTTTATCTTTTAATTTTTGTGAACTTTTTTTCAAAACAGGGTTTATAATCTCAACTTCTTTTAAAAGTAAATTTAACATTTTTTGGTTTTCCTTGTTTTTAAACCAATTTAAAATTGCTTGAGCAACAACAATTCCAACTCCTTCTATATTTTCTAAATCTTCCATATCTGCTTCTTTAAATTTCTCTAAAGAACCAAAACGATTAGCTAAATCAATAGCTGTTTCTTCTCCTACTTGATCAATAGATAAAGACATTATAAATCTAGCTAACTCTATTTTTCGTGCTTTATCAATAGATTCTAATAAATTATCTACCGATTTTTCTGCAAATCTAGGTAAAATCAATAAATCCCCTTTTTTGAGAGAAAATATATCTTCAAAAGATGAAATTAAATTATTTTCCAACAAAACATCAATTTGTTTTGGACCAAGACCGTCAATATCAAAAACTTTTTTTGATACAAAATGATGAAATTTTCTTTTTATTTGAGCAAAAGAATTTTTATTTACACATCGCCAAGCTACTTGTCCCTCAATCTTTTCAATTCTTCCGTCACCCCCACAAGCCATAACTTTTTTAGGATAACGAAAAGGTTTTCCCTCGCCATGCCGTAGCCCTTGGCGAAGACGAGCTTGACTACTTCGCATTTCTTTAATCACTGAAATAACTTTAGGAATAACATCACCAGCTTTTTCTAGAATAATCGTATCTCCTATACGAATATCTAGTCTTTTAATTTCATCCTCATTGTGTAAAGTCACCCTCGATACAATAGAACCAAGTATAGATACAATTCCCTATGAAATAGGTGATATCTTTTTAATGACAACAGATGGTTTAACAGACTATATTTCAAACGAACACATAAAAAAAATAATTGAATTTAGCAAATCTCCTCAAGTCCTATGTGAAAATCTCATAAAAGAAGCGAAAAATAATGGCAGTAGTGATAAT
>DAOWHH010000010.1 GCA_030641525.1 bacterium | reverse complement strand
AGAGAACTGATTTTGATACAATAACAAACAAAGAGATTAGATTTGTCGAAAATGCTCTAAACAACCGACCGAGAAAACGACTTGGTTGGAAAACCCCATTAGAAGTTTTTAGAAGTGTTGCAGTAAGAGGTTGAATTCAAGAAATAACTTATTGACCAAACTAAAATCATGTATTCTTATTTTAAATAGGGTTGTTTTGTGTATTTTTATTTTATATAATGTAGGTACTCCCTACTTGGGAACCTATCATTTAATAATAAAATACCTATATTTATGAAACAAGAACATGAAAAAGATTTTGATAAATGGAATCAACTTAAAAAAATAATAGAGGAAAAAGATAAAAATATTTTTTATAAAGAAAGAGACATTTTTTATGTTCAATTAGGTAAAAATATTGGTTACGAACAGAATGGGAAAAATACTGATTTTGCTAGACCTGTAATTATTTTAAAAAAATTTAATAATGATATATTTTTGTGTATTCCATTAACTACTAAACCTAAAAATAACCAATTTCATTTTAGGTTTATCTTTAATAATAAAGAGAATGGGGCTATTTTATCTCAAATCAGACTTTTAGACGCTAAAAGATTAGTTAATAAAAAGGGTGTTATTTCTAATCCTGATTTTAAAGGTTTAAAAAGAAAAATCAGTAAGTTATTAAAACTTACTGATTTTTCTTAAATTTTAACTCCCTCAAAATGAGGGCGATCCCGAAGGAATTTATACTTATATAATATAGGAAATAAAAAAAAAGTCAATAACTTATAAACAACATAAAAATTATATGAAATTAACAAAAACTGAATTTAAAAAATATTTAATTTGTCCCGAATCTTTTTGGTTAGAAAAGAAAAAACCTGAAGAATTTAAAGGAGGAGAAATGACTGATTTTTTAAAAAAATTAATTCAAGATGGTTATGATGTGGAAGAAAAAGTTAGAGAATTATTTCCGTCAGGAGTACTTATAGATGAAATAGGGGATGATGTTTTGGTAAAAAAAACTCAAGAAGCTCTAAAAAATAAAGGAATTATTTTTCAAGCTACTTTTAAAACAGAAGAGGGGCTTTTTGTGATGGTGGATATTCTAAAATTTAATGATGAAACTCAAAAATGGGATTTATATGAAGTAAAATCTAGTTCTGAAATTAAGACTGATTTAGCTCATAATCATATCAAAGATATTTGTTTTCAAAAAATTACTTTAGAAAGAGCTAGTATTGAAGTAGGGAATTCATATATAGTGCATTTAAATAGAGATTACGTGAGAAAAGGGGATTTGGATTTATCTAAATTATTTATTTTTGCAGAAGTTTCAGAACAAATTAATGAAGTTTATCCTGAGGTTTCTTTTCATATTGAAAAAGCTTTGGATTTATTAAAAGAAGATGATTTGAAAATTACTTCTTGTTCTTGTTTGTATAAAAGTGCTGGACAAAGATGTGATAGTTTTTCTTATTTTAATCCTCAAGTACCAGAATATTCTACAGCTCATATTTTACGAGGAAAAAAATTAATGGAATTAATTGATAATAATATTTTTGATCCTAAAGATATTCCTGATGATTTTAAATTGACGGATCCTCAAAGGCTAAAAGTAAATTTACAAAAGATAGGTGTTGAACAGATAAATATTGAAAACATAAGAGATACTTTAAGTGATTTACAATATCCTTTATATTTTTTGGATTATGAAACTCTTTTAAAACCGATTCCTCAATTAGATGGATATAATCCTAATCAACAAATTGTTTTTCAATATTCTCTTCATATTTTAGAGAAAGATGGGAAATTAAAACATTTTGAATATTTAGCTGATGATTTAGAGACATCCACCGAAGGATTAGTTGAATCTTTAAAGCAAAATATAGGGAATATTGGAACAGTGATAGTTTGGCATCAAACATTTGAAAAAGGTAGAAATGATGAATTAGGTAAATTACACCCTAAATTTAAAGGGTTTTTTGAGGATATCAATAGAAGAATTTTTGATTTAAAAATAATTTTTCAAAAAGATTATTTAGATCCAAGATTTTACGGAAGTGCTTCTATTAAAAAAGTATTACCTGTTTTAATTCCAGAACTTTCTTATAAAGATTTAGATGTGCAAGATGGAACAATGGCTATGTCTGCTTGGGAAGAATTATTGGGTGAAAAGGATGTTAATAGAAAAAAAAAGATTAGAGAAAATCTATTAAAATATTGTGAATTAGATACTGAAGCAATGTTGAAAATATTTGAATTGATAAGAGAATTATAATCTATAAAATAAATAAAAATCTCCGGAGGTCCAACCTCCGGAGGTTGGACCTCCGGAGATTTTTATTTATTTTATGTAAGCGATTTCTTTACCTCCTTCTGGTAGAATTCTGTCGATGATTAATTTTCCATTTTCTAAACGAGCTTTTTTAATGATGATTCTTTTATCATTTTTGAAAAAATGGGCTCTGGGCCATTTATCGAATGCTCGTATTTTTTTGAAATTTAATTCTGGATTGTCGTTTAAGTCTATTAACCCATCATCTGATTTTAATTTTGTACAATAAGTGGCTTTTTCATGATTTTGTTCTTCAGCTTTTATTTCTCCTTGCCCGTCCGTAGAATTAGGGTTATTTATCCATTTAGGAATAATATCAGCAAGCATTTTTCCTCCCAAAATTGCTAATTCTTTTTCTAATTCAATTTTAGTGGTTAATTCAGAGATAGAATTTTTATAAAGACTTATTTTTTCTTGTTTTATAATAGGCCCATGATCCATTTTCGCATCTATAAGCATAATTGATACCCCCGTTTCCTTTTCTCCATTTAAAATCACACTATGAATTGGAGTAGCTCCTCTATATTTGGGAAGTAATGAAGGATGAACATTTAATGTTCCTAATTTAGGTATATCTAAAATTTCTTGAGGAATTATTTTTCCATAGGCTGCTATAAGAAATAAATCTCTTTTTTCTTTCTTTAATTTATCTATAAAATCATTATCTAATTTTTCTGGTTGTATTGTTGGTATCTGATTTTTATCAGCCCAAATTTTGACAGGCGGGGGAGTGATTTTGAGTTTTCTACCAGTAGCTCTATCTGGCATAGTTATAATCAATGAAGGTAATATATTTTTATCTTTTAATCCTTTTAAAATACATATTGAAAATTCAGGACTTCCAAAAAAAACAATATTTGATTTAGTATTTATTTTTTCCATTAATATATTTATTCGTTAACTAACACTTCTTTAATATTTCTAGCTTTATCTGTAAATAAAATTCCATTAAGATGATCTATTTCGTGTTGAAAAACTTGAGCTAATAAACCACTACCTCCAAATGTAAATATTTTTCCATTTTCATCATAAGCTCTTATTGTGGTTTTTTTAAACCTTTCAACTTCTCCGTATATATTTCTAACACTTAAACATCCTTCTTCAAGCCAAGCTTTATCTTTAGATGTTTTGATAATTTTGGGATTTATAAAAACTAAATGATCATTGTTTTCTTCATCATTAAAAATCTTTTTAGATACAATAAAGATTCTTAAAGATTTACCTATTTGAGGACTTGATAGAGCAACTGCATCATTAGTATTTTTAATAATATCTTTCATTTCTGAAATTATATTTTTAATTTCGGAACCAGAAATATTCTCCAATATAATTTCTTTGGCTTTTTTTTCTAAAATTTTATTGCCTTTTTGTAATATTTCAAACATTACTTTAATATTCCCATAAAATAAGATATTTGTCAAAATTCGGAGGTTCAACCTCCGGATTTCTACGGATTTATTTTTGATTTTTATTTTTTAGGTATTGGCCAATTTTCCACCAAAATATTTTTTGTTGATCTTTGATTGATTTACGACTTTCTTTGACTTCTGACCAATATTGATAAATAGTAGCTTCAGGAATTCGCTTAAAGAATCCTAAATAAAAACTAAAAGATCCTTTTCCTTTAGATTCTTTTTCTCCAAAATAATTTCTGATTTCGTCTACTAAATAATGTTTTTCTGAGTGCAAAGAGGATTTTTTGGGCTTTTTTTGTGAAAGAATAGATTGAATAGTTTTTATTTCTCTAGGTTTTTTAGTTTTAGTTTCTTTTTTTTGAATTATATTTCCTATCTGCCGGTGGGCAGGTTGAAGTTTTTTATTAATAAATTCTAAATTGATTGATTTCCTTATCTTTTGGATATTATTTTCATCCACTTCTTGCTTGAGGCGGACTTCGCTATGCTCAGCTTTCAATTGCCGGAGGTTGGACCTCCAGAGGTTTTGTCGGAGGTTGGACCTCCGGATATTATTTAGAGTTTTGGTTGTTTTTTTGGGGATGGTTTTTTTGAAAACTTCTTCTATAGGTTTATTTAATTTTTTAGACCATTTGTATAAATTTTCTACAATTTCTTTAGAGAGAAATTTTAATTCAAAAGGGTTATCTATGTTTTTTATATCAATTTTATTTTTTCTTAAAAAGAATTTACTCTCTTTAAGATCAGAAATATCAATAATTATTGCTGGTTTTTCGGTTTTAGAAAAGGGGATTAAGATTATTGACCCTATTGAAAAACCAAAATTAGAAAAAAATATAAGAGGTTTTTGAAAATTATTTCTATATATTGGTATAGTTGTAATTATTTTCATTACTTAGATTTTAATAATTAACCACAATAAATAAATCCAGAAAGGTATCCGGAGAGGCTCAACCTCTCCAGATTTAATAATTAACCATCATAAGATTATTATTATCTAAAATATACAAAGAATTATTATCGTTTTTTACAAATAAAGGATCATTACCTTTATAAATAGGCTGAAGATTTTGATTTATAGAATTATCAATTTGATTAATGTTCTGTTCATTAATTTCTAATGCATAAACTCCTTCGTTTACAGCAACAAGAACAACATCAGTTCTATCTTTATAAAAATCAATAGCTTTTATTTGTGTTTTTATTACAGAATTCGTAATTTTTTCAAAAACTTCTGTTGAAATTAAATTTTTATTAAATAAACTTAATAATTTATAATATTCTGAATCATTTTCACCAATCAAAACTCCACTACTATTTTGAGGAACAAAAAAGGGAGTAATTTCTATATTTTCTTTTTTTATTATATTTATATCTTTTGCCCATGGCCAATATCCTTCTTTTGATAGAATAATATTATGCTCTCCTTTTCTTAATTTAAAATTAAAATCTGATTCTTTTTCATTGTTATCAATAAAAATACTTATATTTTCGTCAATATTATTGATCTGTAAAAAACCATATTGTTTAAAGTTATATAAAAAAGCACTCATTACTATAAATATGATTAATATTATAATAGGTGAATATTTAGGTAATTTTATATTTTTTTGGTTATGTTTTTCTTTCATAATATACTTAATAATACCATTACTTTGATTGAAATCAATTGTAAATTAGTCAAAATAATTGTATTATATGGGGTGAAAAGTAGAAATAAAGTATATAATCTTAAGAATTAACAAAATAACCCGTGTTAAATATCATTTAATTTTTTGATAAAAATCAAATGATTTAAATTTCTTCCTAAACCAAAATAAGATTTTGGTTGAACGAACATTTTAAAAAGATGTTTTAGTCGAAATTTGATTTAACAGAATGTTATTTTACTAACCTGCTTACCAGCAGGCAAGTTCGCGAAGCTCATAATAAAATGGAAAAAGAAAAATTTATTATTCAAGGACTAGGTAAAGAAAAATCTTTATCTGGAAAAATAAAGATAAGTGGTTCAAAAAATGCTGTTTTACCTGTAATGGCTGCAAGTGTCTTATTTGAAGATGGAATAAAAATGACGAATGTCCCTCTCATTAAGGATTTAGATAGAATAAAAGAAATTTATGAAGGGTTAGGAATAAAAATGGATAAATTATCAAATGATTCTTATTTTATTAATACTAAAAAAGTAAGAAGTGGAGAAATGGATGAGAAAGCATCAAAAATGATGAGAGCTTCTATAATTTTTGCTGGACCAATATTAGCTCGATTTGGTGAATTAGTTTTTCCTCATCCTGGAGGGTGTGTTATTGGTGCTCGTCCTATAGATCTGTTTTTAGAAGGCTTTGAAAAAATGGGAGCAACTTGGGAACATAAAAATGAAAAGTATTATATAAAAGTAAAAGGAAAAAAATTAAAGGGAGCAAATATATTTTTTAAAAAATTAATCAGTGTGACAGCTACGGAAACTTTTATAATGGCGGGAGTATTAGCTGAGGGAAAAACTGTCTTATCAAATGTAGCTATGGAACCAGAAATTATTTCTTTGATAGATTATTTAAATAAATGTGGAGCCAAAATAAAAGGAGCAGGAACTCCCGTTTTGGAAATAAAAGGAGGAGACTTATTAAAATCTAATGGATTTGTTTATGAAAATATTCCTGACAGAATAGAAACAGGATCTTTTTTGATTCTTGGAGCCTTATGTGCTTCGGATTTAGAGATTTGTAATTGTGACCCCTTTCACTTAGAAGTATTGATAGAAACATTAAAAGATTCGGGTGTTAATATAGAATTAGGAAAAAATTATATAAAGGTTAATAATAAAAATAAAGAAAATTATAAAACCTTTGATATAAAGACTCACGAATATCCTGGTTTTCCCACAGACCTGCAATCTCCTATATTAATTTATTTAACTCAAGTTAATGGAGAATCACTTGTTTTCGAAACTATTTTTGAAGGTCGTTTAAATTATGTAGATGATTTAATCAAGATGGGGGCAGATATAAAATTATGGGATGCTCTCCGAGCTACCGTAAAAGGTAAAACTTATTTAAAAGGTAGAGAACTTGACGGACCTGATATTAGAACTGGTTTTGCTTTCGTAATAGCTGCTTTGGTTGCAGAAAATGAATCCATAATAAATAATATTTATTATATAGATAGGGGTTATGAAAATATAGAAAATAGATTACAGGCAATTGGGGCAAATATTGAAAGAGTTATTAATTGATAGTTTCTAGTTTTTAGTAAAGAAAATCGCAGAGTGATTTTTCCACTAACAAATAATAACTAAAAACCAATAACTGAAACATTATGTCTTTATTTACAAAAAAATTAGGAATAGATTTAGGAACAGCAAATACTTTAGTTTTTTCTCCTGGAAGAGGAATTGTTTTAAGTGAACCGTCTGTTGTCGCTGTTTCTGAAATTGATAATAAAATTTTAGCTGTTGGAGTAGAAGCAAAAAAAATGGTAGGAAGAACCCCTGAAAGTATCGTAACTTACAGACCTATGAAAGATGGTGTTATAGCAGATTATAGAGTGACAGAAGCTATGCTAAATTATTATATAAATAAAGCATTAGGAAAATGGAATATTTTTAAACCAGAAGTTATTATATCTGTTCCTGCGGGAGTGACATCTACGGAAAGAAGAGCTGTTATAGAGGCTACAATGAAAGCAGGAGCTAAAAAAGCTTTTGTGGTTAAAGAACCTATTTTAGCTGCTATTGGAGCTGGTGTTACAATAGAAGAGGCAGGAGGGCATATGATAGTTGATATCGGAGGGGGAACAATAGATGTAGCGGTAATTTCTCTTGGGGGCATAGTTGCTTCAACCTCTGTAAAATGTGCTGGGGATAAAATGAATAGAGCTATTATGGATTTTGTGAAAAAAAATTATAATTTATCTATAGGAGATAAAACAGCTGAGAATCTTAAAATAAATATTGGATCAGCATTACTTTTAGAAGATGAATTAAGAATGGAAATAAGAGGAAGAGATTTTATTTCTGGATTACCTAAATCTATTGAAATAAAAACAAACGAGGTAGTGAAAGCTTTAAATAAAGAGTTGAAAGAAATGGTTAAAGCAATAAAGGTTGTTTTTCAAGAAACACCACCTGAATTATCGGCCGATATTATTCAAAAAGGAATCATCATGACAGGAGGTTCTTCTCAATTAAGAAATCTTCCCGAATTAATCTTTAAAAGAACAGGGGTAAAAGCTCAATTAGCTAAAGATCCATTTTTTTGTGTTTCTAAAGGAACAGGAATAGCTTTACAACATTTAAATATTTATAGGAAAAGTGTTATTTCAAAAAGATAATAAACTCCATCATGCTTATCTTTTAGAGGGGGATAAGGAAAATATTTTTAAAGAACTTTTATTTTTTTTGGAAGATAAAATTGATTTTAAAATAAAATCTAATCCTGATTTCTATCTAGGAGATTTTGATACCTTTGGAATAGAAGATGGGAGGTATATAAATAATTTTCAATCTAAAAAAGCTATTGGTGGTGAAAATAAAATCATTGTTATAAAAACTAATTTTATTACTGTCCAAGCACAGAATTCTCTTTTAAAAGTTTTTGAGGAACCGACTATAAATACTCATATATTCTTGATAATGCCTTCATCGGAAGCTATTTTACCTACATTAAAATCACGATTAAATATAATTAAACACTTGGACCTTGGAGGTCCAAGTAAGAGTGGTTTGGTGGAAGATTTTCTTAAATCAAATATATCTAAAAGATTTGATTTAATTAAGATATTTCTGCCCCAAAAAACAAACGAAAAAGCAGATAAATCAGGTGCTATTTCTTTTTTAAATGATTTAGAAAAAATTCTTTATAATAAATTCAAAACTGCCTGTCCGATAGGTAGGTCTGTGAAGATCGGATCTTCACAGATTAATCAGAAGGAGGTTTTTAATGAGATTATAAAATGTCGTTCATATTTGAATGATAGTTCTCCTTCAGTCAAAATGATTTTAGAACATATTTCTCAAATTATTCCTATCATTTAATTTCCACACCAATTAAAATATTGAACAATCCTTTAAAAGTCTCAAAAAATTCTTTTCTTCTGAGCTACGAGGATATGAATATGTTTTATCTTTTGTAAAAACTATTTGAAATTTACAAAAAGGATTTCCATTATTCTTTACAAAATAAAATATATCAACTTTATCACCCATATATAATGGAGGACTTAGATCCAATGAATATCCATTTGAATTTAAATTATTTCTAAACTCAGATTGAGTAATATTGGTTCCGTCTAAGAGTGTCAAAAAAAACATAAAAGCTCCTGAAAAAAGGTTTTTATAAATAACTTATTTCTATAGAATACTCTTTTTTATTAGAATATCAACCTTCGTCATTTATAATATATGTTATTATATTTAGAAAGTTAAGGGTTAGAGGATTAGATTACTAATTAATTGACTAATAAGCTAAAAAATATGCCTAAAACTGAAAAATTAAAAGAGATAAAAGATGAGGTATTAAATCTCAAAAGGTCTCCTTTGTACAAAGAAAGGGTTAAAAATAAGGTTTTTCCTGTGCTAGGAGCAGGAAACCATAATGCTAAAATAATGTTTGTGGGTGAAGCTCCTGGAAAAAATGAAGCTGAACAAGGACGACCTTTTTGTGGAGCTTCCGGTAGAGTATTGGATGAACTTTTGGAATCTATAAAAATGGATAGAAAAGATGTTTATGTGACAAATATAGTAAAGGATAGACCAACAGCCAATCGTGACCCTTCCTTAGAAGAAATAAAAATTTATGGACCTTTTTTGGATAGACAGATAGATATAATTCAACCTAAGGTGATAGCAACTTTAGGGAGATATTCTGCGGAATATATTATGAAAAAATTTGATTTAGATTTTGAAATAGAGCCAATAGGGAAAATGCGGGGCAAGGCTTTTGGAGCTAAAGCTCCTTATGGAGATATAAAGATAATTCCATTACTTCATCCTGCAGTAGCTTTGTATAATTCTTTTAGTCGGGATGATTTGAAGAAGGATTTTGAGATTTTGAAAAATTTCTGAAATTCTTTAATATAATATAAATCATTTGATTTAAATGGTTTATAACCTATTTAATAGAGAAATATTTTTTACGTTTTTTATATTTTGACTTTGATAGAAATAAGTATTAATATGTCAATCAAGAGATCTTGAAAGTTCTAATAAACTTATTTCAATATAGGGGGTAAAATGTCTATTGAAACGATTAAAGACATTAAGAAAAACCTTACAAATAAAGAAGCTTCGGCTTTTTTAAATGGGAAAAAATTGGATTTGGGGTCCTTTATAACAGTAAGGGAAAAAGACGATTCAAGCTTGGTAATTGTCTTCAAAGAGGGAAAGGTTGGTTTTTTCAAACCATCGGAAACCTTTGCCTTGGTAAAGGAAATGAGAAAAGGATGTACAATAGAAAAAAATCTTAAACTTGTTCAAATAGAAGGTAATGATTTAAGAGAATTAATACCTGAAAATCTTTAAGAAGATTCTGTTTCAGAAAATTAAAACGACTCTATGATTGAGTCGTTTGTTTTTTTATTTAAATATGTGTAATATATCAATATGAAAAATAAATTTTTTACAGTTTATATAGAACAGGATGAAGATGGTATTTATATCGGGTCTATTCCTGCTGTGAATAGTTGTTATGCAGAAGGTAAAACTCAAGAAAAAATGTTTGAAAATTTACAAGAGGTTTTAAAATTATGCTTGAGAAATTCTAAAATAAAGAAAAAAGATTTAGAAAAGACAAAATTTATTGGTATTCAGAATTTAAAAATGGAATATGCCTAAACTTATTCCTATTAAACCAAGGAAATTTGTAAAAATTCTTTTGATTTTAGGTTTTAGGGAAAGAGATGCAGAAAGTTCTCATTTATTTTTTAAACATCCAGATGGTAGAACAACTGTAATTTCTATTCATAATAGAGAAATGGGTAAAGGTTTAACTAGAAAAATTTTAAATGATATTCAATTGTCTATTGAGGAATATGATAAATTAAGGTGAAATTAAACATAATAAACAGAAACGCAATAGCTATAAAGGTCGCCTCTGCGACCCTGTAAATTGTGTTTATTATTTTAAATCAAATTTATTGTTATGTTAACTACTAAAAAAATAAGAGAAAAATATTTGAAATTTTTTAAGGATAAGGGACATAAAATTATTCCCAGTGCTTCTATAATGCCTGATAATGACCCTACTACTTTATTTACTGGTTCAGGAATGCAGCCAATCCTTCCGTATTTATTAGGAGAAAAACATCCTGAGGGAACTCGCATAACAAATTCTCAAAAATCTTTTAGGGCTCTAGATATTGAAGATGTTGGTGATAATCGTCACACTACTTTTTTTGAAATGTTAGGTAATTGGTCTTTGGGTGATTATTTTAAAAAAGAACAAATAGAATGGGTCTTTGAATTTTTAATAAAAGAATTAAAATTAGATCCTAATAGAATTTATGTGACAACCTTTAGGGGAGATAAAAAATTAGGAATTCCTAGAGACGAAGAAGCTGTAAAATTATGGCAAGAAAGATTTGAGAGTGTTGGAATAAAAGCTAAAGTTGTAGATATGGCTGAAAAAGATGGAATGCAAGAAGGAAGAATATTCTATTATGATGAAAAAGAAAATTGGTGGTCTAGATCAGGAACTCCAGATAAAATGCCTGTAGGAGAGCCTGGGGGACCAGATTCTGAGATATTTTGGGATTTTGGGGCTAATAGACAGATCCATGAAAATTCTCCTTATAAAGATCAGGTTTGTCATCCTACTTGTGATTGCGGGAGATTTTTAGAGATTGGAAATAATGTTTTCATGGAATATATAAAAACAGAAACTGGATTTGAGCCACTTGAGAATAAAAATATTGATTTTGGTGGAGGATTAGAAAGAATGGCTGTAGCTATTTTAGATAATCCAGATATTTTTATGGGAGATTTGTTTTCTGGAGTGAAGAGTAAATTAGAGGAATTATCTGGTAAACAATATAATGAATCAGAAAAAATTACTTATTCTTTTAGAGTGGTCATGGATCACTTGAGAGGAGCTGTTTTTATTATGGGAGACGATAAAGGAATTAGTCCTTCCAATACTGACCAAGGATATATTGTACGAAGATTAATTCGTCGTGCTATTCGGTATGCTAAAACTATTGGTATAAAAGAACCACATTTTACATTTTTAGTCGCAGAAAAAGTGATAGAAGAATACAAAGATGTTTACCCTGAGTTAGAAAGAAACAAAGTTTTTATTCAAGATAGTTTGGTAAAAGAAGAATATAAATTTTCTCAAACCTTAGAGAAAGGTTTGAAGGAATTAGAAAAATGGTCTGGGACTATAATTGATAAAGTTGAAGAAGGAGAGGAGTTTTCTGAATATAAGTCTCCTTATAATAGAAAGATAGGGAAAATTCTTTTTACTTTATTTACTACTTACGGATTTCCTATTGAAATGAGTTTAGAGGAAATAAATAAAATAAGAAAAGGCGCAGGTTTAGACTTAATGGAAGGAGATAACAAAGAAAGGATAATAACACTATTTAATGAAGCTATGAAAAAACACCAAGAACTTTCACGAACAGCAACTATTGGAAAATTTAAAAGTGGTTTAGCAGATACTTCTAAAGAGACTACTCAATTACATACTGCTGCTCATTTACTTTTGGCAGCTTTACAAAAAGTCTTAGGAGAAAAAGTTCAACAAAAAGGTTCTAATATTACTGCAGAGAGATTAAGATTTGATTTTTCTTGGGATGAAAAATTAACTGATGTGCAAAAAGAAGAAGTGGAAAGATTGGTAAATGAGGTTATTTCTAAAAAAATAAATATTAATTGTGACGAAATGACTGTAGATGAGGCTAAAGAAAAAGGGGCTTCTGGAGTATTTGATTCTAAATACGGAGAAAAAGTAAAAGTATATGAAATAGGGGATTTCTCTCATGAAATATGTAGTGGACCTCATGTTGAAAATACTGGAGAATTGGGTAAATTTAAAATAATTAAAGAACAAAGTAGTTCTGCTGGAGTGAGGAGAATTAAAGCTATATTGGAATAAACATTAAAACTAAAATGAAAATAAATAAAAAAGAAATTTTACAGAAAAGTAAAACTCATATTTCTTTTGTCCAAAAAAATATCAAAAAATCTCTATTAAATCGTGAAAAAAGATATGAAAAAAATATCAAGAAACTCTCAATCTCTTCTCCTTCGGAATCGGCAACATTACAACAAATTATTCGTTTTGATTCATCAAGAAAAGTAGAATTAAAGAAACTTTATCCCAACCCTTATTTTATTAGATGTGATGTTATTTTTGAAGACGAAAAACAAGAAAAAACAATTTATTTTGCCAAATTTAATTTTGATAAAAAATCTATTTATTCTTGGACAACTCCAGCTGCTCAATTACGTTTTGAAAATATAGGTAAATTTTCTTTTACTTTACAAAATAACAAAAAAAGATTTGGGAAATTACTTCGAAAAGACAATTTTATGATTGTTGATGGAAAAATCTTATTTTTAACATCCGAAACTAAAGATTATCCTAAAGAATTAATTTATCAAGAATATTTTTCAACAAAAAAGAAAAAATTTCTTTTACCTGAAATTGTTAGTCAAATGGAAAAGGCTCAAGATAAAGTAATTAGAGCTAAACATAATGGACCATTTTTAATTACAGGAGCAGCTGGATCTGGAAAAACTACATTAGCTTTACATAGGATCGCTTATCTTAAACAATCTCCTGAAACTAATCTTTTATATCCAAGTAAAAGCATTATCGTTTTTGTACAAGACACAAAAACTAAAGAATATTTTTCTCACCTCTTGCCCGAATTAGGTATAGACAAGGTTGAGATTACTACATTTTCAGAATGGGCTATCAATATTTTAAAAATTAAAAATCTTGAGTTTTCAATAACTTATGGAGATTCTAAAGAAGAAAGAAGACAATTTAAATATGAGAAAAATCAAACACTTTTAGGATTAGAAAATAATAACCTCAAAAAATTTAAATATGATTCAAAAAAACCACATTTAGTATTAGAAGAAATTTATAAAAAATCATTATCAAAACAAAGTTTTAAATTATTTTTACAACAAAAGAAACAAAAAACATTAGATAGGTTTGATTTAACCTTATTACTAAAAATTCATCATAATAAAATAAAAGATTTACTTACATATTCTTTGATATTAATAGATGAATTTCAAAATTATTTACCAGATCAAATAAAAATAATCCAAAATTATATTAACAAAGATAATAGATCAATTATTTATGTTGGAGATATTGCTCAAAAGATATATTTTGGGACTATATATTCTTTAGAACAAATCCAAGAGATTATTCCTAACGAAAGAAAGGTTGTTTTGAACAAGGTTTATAGAAGTACAAAACAAATATTAAAATATATAAAAAAGATGGGCTACGAAATTGAAATCTCCAAAAAAACAAGAGAAGGTGTCCCTGTTGTAGAAAAAAGTTTCCAGAACAAGAAGCAAGAGATTGGTTATATTAAAAAATATTTATTAGGTAAAAAATACGCAAATATAGGAATATTATCTCGAGATAAGGATTATTTGGAAGAATTTCAGAAAAAATTTAATAAACAAAAAAATATTCATTTATTTAGTATTAGACAAGCACAAGGAGTTGAATTTGATATTGTTTTTATTGTCGGCTTTAATAAAAAAGAATTTTTAGAGAATATACGATTAAATAATATAGAAGAAGAATGGATAAAGATTGAGAAAGATATTTTATATGTAGGATTAACTCGAGCAATTAATGAATTGCATGTTTTGGAAAAATTATAAAAACATATACACAAATAGAGTAGTCGCTATGTTTGTGTACATATTTACATTTTTGGGATATTAGAATGTAGAATATAGACTCTAATAAAACAAAAAAGCAGTTATCCGATAGCCAGTGGCTATCGGATAGCTTTTTTTTTAAATATTAAGTGAAAAGTTCTTCTACAGCCTGTTTTACATCAGAGCCGTCAGCTTCTTCTCCTTTTGTTTTTATTTCTTTCATTACTGCTCCGATTAAAATTCCCATTTTAGATTGATCCTCAATCCCTAATTCTGATCTTTTGCTTTCAGCGATTTTTTTGATTTCTTCAATAGGCATCATTTCAGGAAGATATTTATTAAGAATTTCTAATTCTTTTTTCTCACTTTGAACTAAATCATCTCTTCCTCCTTTTTCAAATTGTTCAATGGAGTCTTTTCTTTGTTTGACTGCTTTTTTGATGACATTTAAAGCATCCTCATCTGAAATTTCATCTTGTGGTTTCTTTTTTTGAGCCACTAATTCATTTGTGAAACCAGACAAGAGGCTTCTTAATACTGTCATAGAAAGTTCATCTCTATTTTTCATTGATTCTTTTAATTCACTTCTTATTTGTTCTGATAACATAATGATTAAGTATTATGTATCAAGCAGGAAGCATTAAGCTAAAATTCACAAAGCGAATTTTATAGATCAGAAAGAATTGCTTTGCAATTTTTCCATACCTGATACTTGATACTTTCTACTTAATACTTTTTTAGGTTATAATAATGTCAATGATAACAAATCAAAAAGAAATTTGGTATAGCTTCGAGAAAAAGGATTTAGAAAAAACCCTGAATACTAATTTAAAAAAAGGATTGAGCCAAAGCCAAGTTTTAGAAAATAGAGAAAAATACGGAAGTAATATTTTAGAAAAAGAGGCAAAAAAAAGTTTTTTATTTAAAATACTTTTACATATTAAAAGCCCTCTTAATTTAATTTTAATAATAGCTGGTATTATAGCAATGATATTGGGTCACTTTTTAGATACCCTAGTAATCTTTGTAGCAGTAATTATTAATTTAATAGTGGGGATTATCCAAGAAGATAAGGCTGATGAAGCTTTTGAAAAATTAAATACTGCTCAAAAAAAGACAACTGTCGTATTGAGAGAAGGAAAACAAAAAGTTATTCCTATTGAAAATTTGGTAGTAGGAGATATTGTCATTTTAACAGCTGGAATATATGTTCCTGCTGATGTGAGAATCATAAAGGGAAAAAATCTATTAGTTAATGAATCAGTTCTGACAGGAGAATGGATTGGGGTGATGAAAAATGAAAAAGTTTTATATAAAGAAAAGGTATCTACTAGAGATCAATCAAATATGTTATGGATGGGAACATCTATTTCTGCTGGTTATGGAAATGCTGTAGTAGTTAGAATTGGAAGTGATACAGAATTAGGAAGTATTTCTAAAGAGATCACAGAGTTTGAAAGAGTGACACCTATGAAGAGGAAAATGAATCGTTTAGTTAGGTTTTTGACTATAACGGTTTTTGTAGCCACTATTTCAATATTTTTATTAGGAATTTTTAAAGGAGAAACTTATACCGATATGTTTTTAGTCGCTATTGCAGTGGCTATTTCTATTATTCCAGAAGGTTTACCTATTGCTACTACCTCTGTATTGGCTGTAGGTATGAAAGAAATATTAAAGAAAGGTGGTTTGGTGAAGAATTTATTAGCTTCTGAAACTTTAGGAAATGTTTCTGTTATTTTGACTGATAAAACAGGAACTATTACTGAAGCAAAAATGAAATTAGATAATATTTTTACAATAAAAAATAGTGATGAAGAGAAGGGGGAGGTATTAAAAATGGCAATTACAGGATCAGACGCTTTTATAGAAAGAGAGGAAAATGGAGAATTAATAATACATGGACGTCCTCTTGAAAAAGCGATAGTATCTGCTGGTTGGGAAAAAGGATTTAGTCAAGATGAACTAAAAAGGGAAAATAAGAGAATAGACTTTTTATCATTTTCATCAATTAGGGGTTTTGCTATATCTTTAAATGAAGATAAAAAAATATATATTGGAGGTAATCCTGAAGTAATTTTGGCTAAATCCAAATTTGTATTGGAGAATGATAAAAAAAGAAAAATAACTAAAAAAGACATACTTCATTTTAAAAGATTATTAAATGAAAAAACTAATCAAGGAATGAGGCTAACCGCCGTAGCTTATAAAGATGTAAATTGGAAAAAAATAAAGGACGAATCTCCTGATGAATTGGTTTTTGGAGGATTATTAGCCTTTAACGACCCCATAAGAAAAGATGTAAAAGAATCGGTAAATATTACTAAAGAATTGGGTGTAAGAACTATTATGCTTACTGGGGATAATGCTGGAACAGCCAGAAAAATAGCCGAGGAAGCTGGGATTATAAAAGAAGGTGAGTGGGTTCTAAAAGGAGAGGATATTGATAAAATGGGTGATATTGAATTAGAAGAGGTTCTGGATAAAATTAATGTCTTTGCAAGAATGAGTCCAAGTCAAAAATTAAGAGTTTCTAAAATATTAAAGAAAAAAGGAGAAATAATAGCTATGACAGGAGATGGAATTAATGACGCGCCTGCTTTACGAAATGCAAATGTTGGGATAGCAGTAGAAAGTGGAACAGAGGTGGCAAAAGAATCAGCAGATATGATTTTATTAGATAATAGTTTTTCAGTTATTGTTTTTGCTATTGAGGAGGGGAGGCGGATAATAGATAATTTAAAAAAAATAGTTTCTTATCTTTTATCAACTAGTTTTAGTGAAGTTTTTGTAATTGGAGGGGCTTTGTTTTTTGGTTTACCTTTACCTATTTTGGCTTCTCAGATTTTATATATCAATATTATAGAAGAGGGTTTTATGAATTTTGCTTTTGTTTTTGAACCTAAAGAAAAATATTCAAAAAGCAACGGGGATCATTTAGCTAAGAAAGAAATATTGAACACTCCGTTAAGAAAAATGATTTTAACCATCTCTTTAATTACTGGGACATTTTTGATAGGATTTTATTTTCTTCTTACTAAAATCGGATTACCACTTGAAGAAATCAGAACTATTATGTTTGTAGCTTTATCAATAGATTCACTTTTCTTCGCTATATCTCTTAAATCGTTTTATAAACCTATTTGGAAAATAAAAATATTTTCAAATAAATATTTAATATATGCATGGTTTTTAAGTATTTTAATGATAATTCTCGCTCTTTATGTTCCGTTTTTACAAATAGTTCTTCATACTACACCGCTTAAAGGATTAGATTTTTTGATAATTATGATGTTGGGTATCTTTAATTTATTCTTAATAGAAATAGCTAAATATTTCTTTTTACAAAAGAGAGAGGATGTTCAATCTAAAAATCTTATCAATATTTAATGATATCCAAAGAGGTTCAACCTCTCCGGATAGGAATGTGGGGATCCGATCTCCACAGATTCTATAATTTGGGTTGTTAGTGTATAATGTTTTTAATGTCTATATTGATGAATTTTATTGTCATTTTTGGGATAATTCTTATTTTTGTATTAAACGGAGCTTTTTTGTGGTTTATTTATAATCTCATTAAAAAAGGACAAGGTCCTGAAAACAAGGACGAAAAAAGTTTTTTACTCTTGCAAAATCAAATGAATGAATTGACTAAAACTATGGATTCTAAAATGGGGGAATCTAGTAAGATGATGAATGAGTCAATGAGATCTCAATTTGGTGAATCTCAAAAATTAATTAAGGAAATAACAGGAGAATTATCACAAGTAAAAGAAACTAGTCGACAAGTTGTTGGCTTTGCAGATCAATTGAAAAATTTACAAGATATCCTAAAAAATCCGAAACAAAGAGGGGTATTGGGGGAGTATTATTTAGAAAGTGTTTTAAAAAATGTTTTACCTATTGGTGGTTATCAAATGCAATATAAATTTGAAGATGGAGTTATTGTAGATGCTGTGGTTATTTTAGATAAAGGAAAAATTCTTCCTGTGGATTCTAAATTCTCTTTAGAAAATTACAATAAATTAATTCAGATTAATGATCCTATTGAAAAAGAAAGACTGGAGAAATTATTTAAAAATGATTTAAAAACTAGAATTGACGAAACTGCTAAATATATTAAACCTAAAGAGGGAACTATGGATTTTGCTTTTATGTTTATTCCGTCTGAAGGAATTTATTATGATTTATTAGTTGGTAGGGTAGGGGTAATGGATGATATTTCTTTAATTGAATATGCTTTTCAAAAAAAGAAAGTAATTATTGTTTCTCCTACTTCTTTTTTAGCTTATCTTCAAACTGTTTTACAAGGGTTACGATCATTACAAATAGAAGAGAAAGCAAAAGATATTATAAAACATGTAGGGAATCTAAATAAACATATAGGAGTATATGAAAAATTTATTGGAAAATTAGGGGCTTCAATTTCTACTGTGGTTAATCAATATAATTTATCAAATAAGGAATTCAAGAAAATTGATAAAGATGTTTTAAAAATCACAGGAGAATCTAATGGTTCTGATTTAGATATTTTAGAAAAACCAGAGAGGGAAGAATAGGTAAACATACGGATATATAAATTCTGCGAATAAATACAAATAAAAAATCTCCGGAGGTCCAACCTCCGGAGATTTTGTTTTTAAACATCAAACCTCCTTCTTGTTCAGCTCTTCAAGGCATTTTTTATTCCAGAAAATTGCCTTGGTTGCTAACTTTAAAGAATCTTTATAGCTTAATCTTTCTGGAGTTCCTCCCATTTCTCTTTTAAAAGAATTGATTTTTGATTTCAAAAGAATGATCTTTTGAGAAAACTCGATGTTAGACTGAAGAAGATTAAATCTTTTAGAAGATTTAAGTTCTTTGATGTGTCCTGCAGCAAATTTAGCGTATTCGTTAACAAGAACATCAGGTATTCCAAAAAGGTTGTTCATAATACCCCCTATTTTTTTTAAAAAATACAACTCTGACTTCTGACTAGAATCATATATGATATACATCCTATTGTCAAGGGTATTTATAAAAAAACAATTGTGTAATCGTGTGTATATGGATAACACACGGTTTTTTATTTTGGAAAAAATCATGAAATCCTGTATAATAAGGCAATGCTGGTAGATGGTCAAAAATATAAAGTAAATTTAGAGACCTTTCAAGGTCCTCTTGACTTATTATTGCATTTAATTGAGAGTAGGAAGATGCATATTTGTGATATTTCTTTATCACAAATAACTGATGATTATATAAATTACCTTCAGCAATTGAAGGAATTTTCTATAAGAGCATCTGCTGATTTTATTTTAACAGCTTCTATATTGATGTTGATTAAATCTAAATCTATTCTTCCATCTTTAGATTTAAGTGTTGAAGAAGAACAAAGTATTGAGGAATTAGAAACTCGTCTTAAAGAATACCAAAAGATAAAAAGACTGAGTATTCATATCAAAAGCAGTTTTGGAAACAATGTGATATTTTTTCGTCAACCAGAAAAGAGAAGGGAAATTATATTTTCTCCAGATAAAAATACTAATATAGAAAACATATATTTTTCAATTAGAGATGTATTAAAAAATATACCTCAAAAAATTATTACACCTAAAGTTATTATTGACAAAGTAATTTCTTTAGAAGAGGTAATTGATAATTTAAGTGAAAGGATAAAATCTTCTTTGAAAATTTCTTTCAATAAATTTTCGGGAAGAAAAAATAACGGAGATACTATAACAAAAGAAGATAAAGTAAATATCGTAATTAGTTTTTTGGCAATGTTGGAACTTGTAAAACAAGGAACAGTCGCTGTTAAACAGGAATATCAATTTGGTGATATTGATATAAATACACAAGAAGTTAATATCCCTAATTATTTATAGATATAATATGTTAAGTTTAGAATCACAAATTGAGGCAATTTTATTTTTTAATAATGAGCCAATTTCAAAAAAGAAATTATCTACTATTCTAGAAAAAGAATTACCTGATATAGAAAATTCTTTGGGTATTTTGGAAGAAAAATTAAAAGACAGAGGGATTGTTCTATTATTGAAAGATGATGAAGTTTCTTTGGGTACTGCACCAGAATTATCTTCTTTAATAGAATCAATGAGAAAGGAAGAATTGAATAGAGATTTAGGTAAAGCTGGATTGGAGACTTTGTCTATAATTTTGTATAAAGGTCCTATCACTCGGGCAAAAATTGATTATATTCGTGGGGTTAATTCTAATTTTATTTTAAGAAATTTACATATTAGAGGATTAATTGAAAGAATTCCTAATCCAGATGATCAAAGAAGTTATTTATATACTTCTTCTTTTAAACTTTTATCATTTTTAGGAATATCTAAGATTGAGGATTTACCAGAATATAGTGAAACAAATAAGGAATTAGATAAATTCACAAATAATGACAAAAAAGAAGATAATTTTAATGAATAACAAAGTAGCAAGTAGTAAGTATCAAGTATCAAGCCAAAATTCGCAAAGCGAATTTTACATACTTAATACTTAATACCTGATACTTAATACTTAATTTATGTTAATCAATTTCAACATAACAAAACGGCAATTTAAAGTAATATTTTTATTAGGGGTATTTTCTGTTTTTGTTTATTTATCCCTTCAGGTTATTTTGCATTATCAATTACAATATGAATATTCATTACTTACTGATGAAAACCGTATAGATAGAGTACATAAAAAAAACTATTTTGAAGATTTATCTTTATCAGCTTTAGCATATTATGTCTGGGATATTGAAAAAGAAGAAATAATTTCTAGACACAACGAAAAAGAACAATTACCCTTAGCTTCTTTAACAAAATTGATGACCTCTTTAATTGCTTCAGAAATCGCATTAAATGAAAGTGTTATTACTATTAATGAAAATTATCTAGAAGAAGAAGGTGATAATGGTTTGATAAATGGAGAGAAATGGTCTTTATCTAATCTTATTGATTTTGTTTTAATCTCATCTTCAAATGACGGAGCTCGTGCTTTAGCTTCCATAGGATTGATTTTTGATCAAAACGATTCCCGAAAAACTTTCGTTAAAAAAATGAATATAAAGGCAAAAGAATTAGGAATGAAGCATTCCTTTTTTCTTAATGAATCAGGATTAGATATAGATGAATTACAAAGTGGAGCTTATGGTTCGGCAAAAGATGTAGCTATATTAATAGAGTACATTTTGCAAACCAATCCTAGACTATTAGAAGCTAGTGCTTACAAACAAGCAGAAATTAGTTCTGATTTACTTTTACATCAAGTTAACAACACTAACGAGCTTGTTGAAAAAATACCTGGAGTGATTGCATCTAAAACAGGTTTTACAGATTTAGCAGGCGGAAATCTCGCTATGGCTTTTGACATAGGAATAGGACATAATATAATAGCTGTTGTGCTAGGCTCAACGAAAGAAGGCCGTTTTAAAGATATGGAAAAATTGATTTGGGCAAGCATATTAGAAAATAGTAAGTAGAATAAGAAAAATGGTGATTTAAACATTAAATAATACTTAAAAATTTCTAATTCATCTAATAAAATTCATAAAGTTTAAATTAAAACTACTTAATGAATTGAAAACTATTTATTAAACTTTTAATTTATCATTAAATAACTTTTATAATTTTATAAACTAAAAAAATTTTAAATTTAATTTCATCATGCTTAGTATAGTAAAAATATTTGCACCCTGGGTAATTTCTTTTCTTATAGGATTAGCTTTAAGTCCTATATTGATACATTATTTATATAAATATAAGATGTGGAAAAAGAAGCCCGGAAAAGAAAAGGGTTTAGGGGGTGGAGGAACTCCTATTTTTAATAAATTACATAAAGAAAAAGATACAGGAACCCCTCGTATGGGAGGGGTTATTATTTGGATGAGTGTAATTTTGACTATTTTTATATTTTGGTTAATCTCAAGAGTATTTCCAAGTGATTTTACTCAAAAAATGGATTTTATGAGTAGAGGACAAACTTGGTTACCTTTATTTACACTGATAGCTGGTTCTATTGTAGGACTTATTGATGATTTATTGGTAATTACTGGGAAAGGGAAATATATGGCTGGGGGATTGTCTTTAAAAATAAGAATATTAATGGTATTAGGAATAGCTTTAGTCAGTGCTAGTTGGTTTTTCTTTAAATTAGATGTTTCTAGTATATTGATTCCTTTCTGGGGAGAATTGCAATTAGGTCTATTTTTTATACCTCTTTTTATATTTATAATGCTATCATTATTTGCAAGTGGTATTATAGACGGAATAGATGGTTTATCGGGTGGAGTTATGGCTATAATCTTTTCGGCATATGCTGGAATAGCTTTTTTCCAGAATCAAATAGATTTAGCAGCATTTTGTACGGTAATAGTTGGAGGTATTTTGGCTTTTTTGTGGTTTAATATCCCACCCGCTAGTTTTTATATGACAGAAACGGGTATGTTGGGATTAACAACAACATTAACTATAGTAGTTTTCTTAACAGGACAAATAATGGTTTTACCTATCATAGCCTTTCCCCTTTTTGCTACTGTAATTTCAAATATAATACAAGTTTCTTCAAAAAAATTACGTGGTGGTAAAAAAGTATTTCTGGTAGCTCCAATCCATCATCATTTTGAAGCGTTGGGTTGGCCTAGTCATAAAGTAGTTATGAGATATTGGATAGTAAGTATTATTTTTGCTATCATAGGTATGATAATTACCTTGATAGGATGATATCCCCTTTAAAAATAAAGTAAAAAATATTATAATTTTTATTATTAATAAAAAATTTAAATTAGAGAGTTAGCTGATTAGCTTGTTAGAGGAAAAATCGCAAAGCGATTTTTCTCCTAAAAAGCTAGTAAGCTACTCATCTATAAACTAAAAAAATATGGAATCAGAAAATAATTCAAACAAAATACATTTATTAACAAATTCTTTATCAAAAAAAATATCTTTTTTTGTAGTAATTGGTTTAGCATTATTATTACCTATTTTCGTTATTCCATCAATATTTTTTCCTTTCTTGACAGGAAAGGCAGTGATTTTGTGCTTAGCTATTTATATTTTATTTACCATTGCAATCATTGAAAGAATAAAAAATAAATATCTAAATGTTTCAAAGAATATATTAATTATATTTGCTGGGCTTGTTCCTTTGTCTTACTTATTTTCAGCTCTTTTTTCTGGATCTATAATGAATGAAATAATGGGAATAAATTTTGAGACAAATACTTTTGTTTTCATTTTAGGGTTATTTTTATTGATGTTTTTTGTAAGTCAATTTTTTTCACCTAAAAAAGATATATTGCCGTTATACGGGGTACTTTTGACTTCCACTTTTATAATGATGATATTCCACACTTTAAGATTAATATTTGGACCTAATTTCTTATCTTTTGGAGGGATGTTAAATAATCCGACTTCAAATTTATTGGGCACTTGGAATGAATTGGGTATTTTCTTCGGTTTAATTACTATATTATCTTTAATAACGGCAGAATTTTTAGGAAAGAATAGGATTTTAAAAATAACTTCTTATATTACTTTAACTCTATCTTTATTTTTTGTAGCTTTGGTTAATTTTAGTTTAGTCTGGATTTCAATAGCTGGATTATCTCTATTATTGATAATTTATAAATTATTTATAAATAAACCTAAATCAGGATTATCATTTAACAAAAAAAGGCTTCCTATAATTTCATTAATTGTATTTTCTTTAGCTTTATTGTTCTTTTTTACCAAAGGATCTATAGGTAGTTACCTTCCTTCTTTCTTTGAAATTTCTAATGTAGAAGTAAGACCTACAATTTCTAGTACTATTGATATAGCAAAAACAACTTTGGCAAAAGATCCTATTTTTGGAGTTGGACCTACAAAATTTGTTAACCAGTGGGTAATAAATAAACCAATAGGAGTTAATAATACTCAATTTTGGAATGTGGATTTTAATTATGGAACTAGTTTTCTTTTAACATCATTAACAACAATTGGTTTATTTGGTTTCCTTTCTTGGATTCTATTTATAGGAACAATTATCTTTTTAGGATTAAAATTGTTAAAAATCTCACAAAAAGATACTTTTGACCATTATATTGCTCTATCAATTTTTTCAATTACTTTATATTTATTAATTTTTCTAATGTTCTATATTCCAGGAGTAGCAATATTAGGATTAACATTTTTATTCTTAGGAATTTTATTATCTCTTCTATATCAGGAAAGATTAGTAAGGGTAAAAAAGATTTCATTAAAGAAAAATAAATTAACTAAAATATTATTTATTGTAATTATGTCTGCCATATCAGCAGTAATTATTGCTAACGGATACTTATTCGTAAGAAAAACTCTGGCTACTATACAATTTCAAAAATCTTTAATTTCTTTAAATAACGAAAATAATATTCAAAAATCTTTTGAATATATAAATAAAGCTTTAGGAAATTTTAAAAATGACTTGTATTATCGTGCTCTAACAGAATTAAATTTAATTCAATTACAAGCAATTTTTAATCAAACAGATGTATCACAAGAAGTATTACAACAACAATTTCAAATCACTTTAGAACAAAGTATTTTAGGTGCACAGTCGGCTGTAGATTATAGCCCTGATAATTATCAAAATTGGGCAACTTTAGCTAAGGTTTATGGGTCTGTGGTTCCACTAAAATTAGAAGGTTTTTATGGTGCATCAAATCAAGCTTACACTCAAGCAATAAAATTAAATCCAAATAATCCGTTATTAGCATTAAATTTAGCTAATTTGGAAATAGGTAATGAAGATACAGAAAAAGCAAAAGAATATATAAAAATCGCTATACAAATGAAAAATAATTATTCTGATGCATATTATTTATTAACTCAATTAGAACTGAATGAGGGAAATAATGAAAATGCTTTGCAAATAATTGGAACTTTAGCAAATGTGACTCCGAATGATCCACAAGTATTCTTACAATTAGGATCATTAAATTATAATTTAAAAAATTATGAAAATTCAAAAGCCTTTTTGGAAAGAGCTGTCACTTTAAATCCATATTTTGCAGATGCTAAATATCTTCTTGGACTTAATTACGATATTTTGGGAGAAAAAACTAAAGCTGTGGGTCAATTTGAAGATTTGAAAATCTTGATCCCAGACAATACAGATATTGCTATTATTTTGGATAATATAAAAAGTGGAAGAGAGCCATTTTATAATCCTCAACAACAGATTGAAATTCCAGAAATAGATTCGACCGATGATTAAAAACTTTTTTAATTTACTACATAAAGATATAGATGGGCTTCATAAAGCAGCTTATATTCTTGGAATATCATCTTTTCTTTCGTTACTTCTTGCTTTATTAAGAGATAGGCTACTTGCTCACTCATTCGGGGCAGGAGAAATCTTGGATATTTATTATGCTTCTTTTAGAATACCTGATTTTATATTTATCTCTGTAGCCTCTATGGTATCTATATCTGTCTTGATTCCATTCTTAGCTAAGGAAAAGAATGAACAAGATAGTAAGGAATTTATGAATGAAATCTTTTCATTCTTTTTTCTTGTTATTATGTCTGTTAGTTTGCTAATATTCTTTGTAACTCCTAAATTAACACCACTTATCTTTAAAGGTTTTTCAGTGGAGTCTCTTGAGAAGGTTATTTTATTAACAAGAATAATGCTTTTATCACCAATCTTATTGGGTTTTTCTAACTTTTTTACAAGTATTATACAAGTTCAAAAAAAGTTTTTTGTCTATGCTCTTAGCCCAATTTTATATAATTTAGGAATAATAATGGGTATTATAGCTTTTTATCCATTGTGGGGGATTAAAGGATTGGCTTTTGGTGTTATTTTAGGAGCTCTTCTTCATTTATTAATCCAATTTCCAAGTATATATAAATTAGGATTTATCCCTAGACCAGACTTTGTTTTTCATTTTCATAAAATCAAAAAGATAATTGCTTTATCCTTACCAAGAACTCTAGCTCTTTCTTCAGGATCTTTAGTTATTTTGATATTAATATCAATGGCTTCATTAATGAAAGAAGGTTCTATTACTATTTTTAATTTTGCTTTAGGACTACAGATGGTGCCTTTGAATATTATAGGGATAAGTTATTCAATAGCATCTTTTTCTACTCTTTCTAAATTTACCATTCATCAAAAAGAAGATTTTTTAAAACAAATAACAATTACTGCTAGATATATAATTTTCTGGACAATTATTGTTTCTGTTTTCTTTATAGTATTAAGAGACCAGATAGTAAAAATTGTTTTGGGGTCGGGAAAATTTGGTTTGGAAGATATTAGATTAACAGCAGCTTGTATAGCTATTTTTGCTATATCTATGACTGCACAAAGTTTAATCTTATTTTTTACTAGAGGGTATTATGCTATGGGCATAACCAAAAGACCTGTGATAATAAATATTATGTCTTCTGCTAGTATTGTGATTTTTGTTTTGTTATTCAAAAAACTTTTTGTGATTAATTCTTTTTTTCAAGAAAATTTAGGAGGCATTTTAAATGTAAATAATATTGATAATTTAAATATTTTAATATTACCATTAAGTTATTCATTAGGAATGATAATAAACATTTCTTTATTATTATTTTTATTTAAGAAAGATTTTGGCTATTCTTTAAAAGATTTAGGAAGGTCTTTTTTTCAAGTTTTAATTGCTTCTGTTATTATAGGAATCGTTACATATTTTATACTGGGGTTTTTTGCTAATTTTCTTAATGTGAATACATTTAGTGGAGTCTTTCTTCAAAGTTTATTTGCAGGGTTGGGAGGATCTATTATTTTGATTTTTATTCTTGTGCTTATGAAGAATAGGGAAGTGGGGGAGATTTTGAGTTTTGTTAGAGGAAAGAGAAAATGAATAATCATTAAGTCATAAGTGTTCGTGACCTCGGCTCGGCTTTTTTACTCCCTAATGGGTCGTAAAAATATGCCTGCGCCTTCACAAAACTAAAAAAGTAAAGTAGTTTACTTTTTCTTAACGTTTTGTGACCCCTAGGAGAATGGCGTCAGCTCACTAAGATAAAATATTTCGTTCGTAAACTCACTCATATTTTATCAAGTGGCTCCTGCCCGGACTCGGCTACAATTTGTTCGCAAGCTCACAAATTGGCTTCGCGCCTCCGTCTTTCGATTCCCCTAGAGATCTACAAAAATTAACAAAAACAAAGCTATCGCTTTGTTTTTGTATTTTTGTGACCCCTAGGAGAATCGAACTCCTATTTCCACCGTGAGAGGGTGATGTCCTAGCCGTTAGACGAAGGGGCCCTAAAACATCTTTTATTAAAAGATGTTCAGGCGAACACCCAATATTTGAATTTTGGTTAAAATTCAAATATTGGATGTTTTAGCCTTAATTAACTGTATTATACCAGTAATTTAGGTAAAAGTAAAAAAATTGCTTTATAAATATATAAATTGTACAATACAAGAAACAGTTATTTTACATAAAACAACATAATAAAAACATGGGGGGTAAACATTGAAAATAACAAAAAAGAGATTGGTATGCTTTATTTTAGGTTTTCCATGGATATTTATAGGAGGATTAATTTTTCCTTTTATAAATAGATCGGAACAATCTTTGGATAAAGAACTTGTTTTGGGGATGTTAATATGGTTAATTTTCTTTTTTTGCCTCTGGTTTTTTGGAATTAAAAAAGGATGGTTCAAAAAAACCAATAACACAGAAATACAGGAGTAGGTAATGAAGTTAACTACGAAAAAAATTACAACACCTATTTTTTTCTTGTTTCCGTTAATAATAATAGTGAGGGTTCTTCTTCTTTTTAACAGAATATCAGAAGAGCAACCTTTACATAAAGAAATTTGTCTTCTTGGGGTAATCAAGGGAATAATCTTCTTTTTATTACTTAATATTTATGGAGCCTCGAAGGGTTGGTCCAAAAATCCAAAAACAGACGAAGATGTATACTGAAGATAAGCTCTTAAGACTTAAAAAGTTTTAAGAGTTTTTTTATTTTAATGGCTATTAAATTTATTAGATAATATTTTATGTACATTTTATAAAACTGCACAAAAACTACGATCGTAGTTTTTGTGCAGTTTTATTATTTAAAGGAGTTTTTATAGGATATAAAATATCATTCTTACATTAAAATAAACCACGAACTATCCAACTATGAAATAACCCCAAAATCAGATGAAATTTGAGAAAGCGAAGAAAAGTTTTTTGAGCCTTACTGACGATAAGGTGAAAATAACTTTTCCGAAGCTGACGAAGAAGTTCGCTGATTTTGGGGTTATTTTAATTCTTTGATTTTTTCTACTAATAAAGATGTTTCTCCTTGTCGTTTAGATAAACGACCTTTGATAAGTACACATTTTTCAGTTTCTAAAAATTCATTAAACTCTTTAAATATTTTAGGAAAAACTACAACTTCTAATGTGTCACTAAAATCAGATAACCTTACAAAAGCCATTTTTTCTCCTTTTTTTGTTAAAATTTCTTTTGATTCTTCTATTATTCCTGCGACTACTGTGGTTGTATTTTCATTTAATTCAGCTTTTATTTGTTTAATACTTGTTTTAGCTTTTTCAAGTTGGGTTTTATATTTATCTAAAGGATGGCCTGAAATATATAAACCTAATAATTCTTTTTCCCAAGCTAATTTTTCTTCCATAGAAGCTGGTTCTGTTTTTTCTAATGTTATTTTGGATACTGTATCATCATCTCCAAAAAGTGATATTTGATCTTTTGATTTTTGGGCATTTTCTTTATTGTAATTTAATAATTCTGGCATATTACCCATAATCTGACCTCTTTCCTCCAAAGAATCCATTGCTCCACACATGGTCAAGGCTTCTAGTGATTTTTTATTTAAATTTCTATTATTAATTCTTTCTATAAAATCTATTAGAGATTTGAATTTTCCATTGTTTTTTCTTTCAGTTATTATTGCATTAGCAATTCCTTCTCCAAAATTCTTTATGGTTTGAAGTCCAAAACGAATACATTCATTATTATCTTCATCCTTAATAATTGTAAAATCTGCAAAAGATTCATTTATATCTGGCGGAAGAACAGGAACACCTATTTTTTTACATTCAGATATTATTTCAGCTACTTTTTCTGCATCACCTGAATCAGCCATTAAAAGAGCTGTCATATATTCAATAGGGTAATTAGCTTTCATATAAGATGTTTCGTAGGCTACTCGTCCGTAGGAGGCCGAATGAGCTTTATTAAACCCATAGGCTGCAAAGGTCTCAATTGTTTCCCATAATTCTTGGACTTTCTTTTCTTCTATACCATGTTCAAGACAACCTTTAAAAAACTTCTCTTTTTGTTCTTGCATCATTTCTGGAATTTTCTTTCCCATAGCTTTTCTGAATTTATCGGCTTCTGCCCAAGTATAACCTGCTAGATTTACAGCAATAAGCATCACATCATCTTGATAGATTATAATTCCATAGGTTGGCTCTAAGATATCTTTTAATTCAGGAACAAGATATTTTATTAATCTTGGATTTTCTTTTCTTTTTATATAATCTGGAATAAAAGCCATTGGTCCTGGACGATAAAGAGCTACCATAGCCATAATATCCCAAATAGATTTGGGTTTTAGAGCCTTAAGATATTGTGTCATTCCTTGCCCACTTAATTGAAAGGTTCCCAAAGTTTCGCCTCGAGCTAACATTTCATAAGTTTTTTTATCTTCTAAATCTACATTATCTAAATCTACTTCTATTCCTCTTAATTTTTTGACTAATTTAACTGTATTAGAAAGAATAGAGAGATTTTTAATTCCTAAAATATCAAATTTGGGTAAATTAACTACCCCATCACGACCACCTGTATACATATCGTATTGGGTAATTATTTGACCGTCCTTATCTAATTGCACAGGAGTATAATCATCAACACGAGTAGGAGAGATAAGCACTCCTGCTGCATGAGTAGAAATATGTCTAGCACAACCTTCAATTTGTTTGGCATATTTAATAATTTCTTGGACATCTTTGTCATTTTTGTGTAATTTTCTTAGATCTTCTTCCATTTCTAATGCTCTTTCAATTGTCATGGGGAAACCTTGTGAACCCATTGGGATTAATTTTGCAATTTTATCTCCAAGTTCATAAGGAAGACCTAGGGCTCGCGTCACATCACGCACAGAACCACGAGCCGCCATGGTTCCAAAAGTTCCAATTTGAGCCACGGCTTTTTTGCCATATTTTGCTCTTAAATAATTTATGACATCATCTCTTTTAATATCAGCAATATCAACATCTATATCAGGGATTCCTGGACGTTGGGGATTCATAAATCTTTCAAAAGGAATCTTTAATTCTATAGGATTTATTCTTGTGATAAAATTTAAATAAGAAACAATACTTCCAGCAGCTGAACCTCTCGTATTAGTATATATTTCTGCCTTTCTTGCATATTTTAATAGGTCAGCTACTATCAAAAAATACGAGGAATAGCCTTTGTTTTTTATGATTTCTAATTCGTATTCTATTCGTTCTCTTAATTTTTCTGTATCTTCAAGACCTCTTTTTGCGATTCCTTTATAAGTAAGTTTTCTTAAACGAGTATTATAATCTTCTCCTTCGGGGATATCTATATCAGGAAAAATCCAAGAATCTATTTCTAATTCTAGATTACATAAATCAATAATTTTTTGAATATTTTCTAAAGCTGACGGTGTATCTTTAAAATATTCATTGGCTGTTTTTTGATCAATGAAAGAGAAATTATCTTTTTGATCTTTATAAGGACTTCTTCCTGAGGCTTGAATTGACATTAAAATATCTCTGGCTGTTTTATCTTCTGGTTTTAGATAATAAACATCTTGTCCTGCTATTAATTCTATATTTTCTTTTTTAGCGAAATCGATAATTTTTTTCTTTAAATCTAATTGTCCTTCTAATTCTGGATGATGAGTAATTTCTAAAAAGAAATTGGGGAAAATACTTTTGTACCAATCTGCTATTTCTTTAGCTTTTTCAAAATCATTAACCACTAAAGCTTTAGATATTTCTCCACTAAAATGAGGCATTATACAAATTAAACCTTCTTTATATTTTTCTAAAAGTTCTTTATCAACACGAGCTTTATAATAAAATCCTTGTATATGAGAATCTGTCACAAGTCGAATAAGATTTTTGTAACCCTTTTCATTTTTAGCTAAAAGAATTAAGCGATTATTTCTATTATCTATTCCTGATCTTTTATCATGACGAGTTTTTAGAGCCACATAAAAATCTACCCCTATAATAGGTTTGATTTCTTGTTTTAGACATTCATTATAGAACTCAATGGTTCCATACATATTTCCGCTATCAGTTAAAGCCAAAGCAGGCATTTTGTATTCTTTCGCTAAAGAAACTAGAGCCTTTATTTTAGGCAAAGCATTTAAAAGGCTGTAATGACTATGAGTGTGAAGGTGTGAGAATTTGTGCATAAGCACAGTATATAATATCAAAAACTAAATCTCAATTATTATCTCCGGAGGTCCAACCTCCGGGAATCTCCGGAGGTTGAACCTCCGGAGATTCAAATATAGGTAATTCTATGTATACACCCCTTTTTTGTTGCTTTTTTATCAAAATAGTTTATAATTTGGGTTATTATGACAGTGAGAATGAGACATACAAGTGGGCATACTAAAAACAGGAGATCCCATCATGGTTTGAAGGCTCCTAGATTATCAAGCTGTAAAAAGTGTGGTTCTTCACATTTAAGACATAGAATGTGTGGAGTATGTGGAACATATAAAGATAGAGTAGTAGTTGATATGGATGCAAAATTAGCAAAGAAAAATGAGAGAAGAGTAGCCAAAATGAAAGAATTAGGTCTAGATCCTAATAAAATTAAAGATGATGATAAAGAAGCTAAAGCATTAGATCCAAAACAATTATCAAAAAAGACAAAATAGTTTTTCAACCTACCTGCCAGTAGGCAAAAATAAAATAAATATTTTATTAATTTAGAGTTCATTTTTTATGTTAGATAGACATCTATTAAGATCAATAGTGTTACAAACTCTTTTTGAATGGGATGCTAGAGATGACAAAAAAAAGTTTGAAATAGGGGAGATTTTAGCAAATAATATGAAAGAGTTTGCTCAAATAGACAATATCCCCACCTTTGCTCAAAATATTATCGATAATGTTTTAGAAAAGCAAAGTGATTTAGATAATGTTATTAAAAAAGCTGCTCCTCAGTGGCCGATAGAAAAAATTTCTATTGTTGATAGAAATATTTTAAGAATGGGAATTAGTGAACTTTTGTTTTCGAACAGAGATGAAGTCCCTCCTAAAGTAGCAATCAACGAGGCTATTGAATTAGCAAAAGCATTTGGAGGTGAAAATAGTGGTAAATTTATTAGTGGGGTAATGGGAACTATTTATAAAGAATTAGGTGAACCTCAAAAACATGAAACAAGTGCTTCTCGTAAAAAAGCTATTAGCACAAAAGATTTACCTACTCATATATTAAGAGGTGTATTGGTTTATTCAAAAAAACCTGATGATACTATGGTTATAATGTTGACTCATAATATTTTTGGATATTGGTCATTATTAAAAGGGAAAACAGAAGAGGGTATAAGTGCTGATGAATCTATAGTAAAGAAAGCTAAAAGAAAAACAGGATTGGATATAATTTTAAAAGATCAAATAGGTGAAAATGAGTATGTGGCTTTTAATACTGAGGATGGTCATATAAAGAAAAAAATTGTTTATTTTTTGGCTGAAAGTGATTTTAAAGATATCATTAAAGATGATTCAGAAAAAAAATCAAAAGGTATAGATGATATTCGTTGGTTCTCTTTTCCTGAAATAGAAAAAATTGAATTATATGAAGATATGAAACCTATTATAGAAAAAGGAATTGGGATAATAAAAAAGATTTAAGATTTAGGATAGAAAAATCGCAAAGCGGTTTTTCCTCTAACTAGCTAGAAAGCTAATTAGCTATAAGCTAATATAATATTATGATTGATTTTACAAAATTAGAAGAAAAGATTGGGGTGAAATTTAAAAATATTGAATTATTAAAAACAGCTTTAACACATCGTTCCTATTTAAACGAACATAGAGGGGAAAATATGGAACATAATGAGAGGTTAGAATTTCTAGGAGATGCTGTTTTAGAATTGGTATCTACTTATTATTTATTTACTAAATTTCCAAACGAAACAGAAGGTGTTTTAACATCCTATCGTTCTGCAATTGTAAATACTCCATCACTTTTGAGTATAGCTCAGGATTTAGATGTAAATGAATTTTTACTTTTATCTAAAGGGGAATCTAAAGACACCGGACGAGCTAGAGATTTTATTATAGCGAATGTAATAGAAGCTATTATTGGGGCTATTTATTTAGACCAAGGATATGAAAAGGCTTCAGAATTTATAGAAAATAATTTCTTACAAAAAACTGACGATGTAGTGGAAAAACAATTATGGCAAGATGCTAAAAGTCATTTCCAAGAAAAAGCACAGGAAATAGAAAAAGAGACACCTTCTTATGAAATAATAAAAGAAGTTGGACCTGACCATAATAAAAGATTTAGAGTGGGAGTTTTATTAAAAAATAAAATAATTGCAGAGGGAGAGGGGATTTCTAAACAAGAAGCTGAACAAGTAGCAGCTAAAAAAGCTTTGGAAGCGAAACAATGGGGTTGAATATTGTAATTGGTGTAGAGAGGTTGACAAATATGTTAATAGATAATAGTATATCTATGTTCAAGGAAGAACAGATTACGTGTCACGGAAATAGGGATGGAGTCTATGGTCATTAAAGACTTCCCTTCGGGCGGCGTGGAGCAGGACTCCCATTGCTTTTTTGGAATAAACTCCTCCTTTGGACATAAGTAGTACTTTTAAAGGGTAGGAATTGTTCATCGTAAAGAGAGAACTTCCTCCTTTTCTCTCAGACCACACCATTACTTAATTACGAAAATAATTTCTACCCTCCACAATAAATATTAAAACAAAATTTTATTATTTAGCTCCGTTTTATACGGAGTTTTTCTTTTTTCTAATTACGTTAATATAAATAATATAGAATATGAGTGTAATGGTGGAGATCTTCTAAAAATACGACACTTATAAGGATAATAAACGATATTTTTTCAAACTAAGTCTACTATATACTCCGGTATAAGTAGGCTTTTTATTATTCAAATATGGTAATTTTTGGTATAATACACCCAATGAGCGAATTAGTATTATATAGAAAATATCGTCCCCGAGATTTTAAGGAAGTTTTGGGGCAAGAACATATTACTGATACTTTAAAAAAAGCGATTTCTTTAGGGAATATTGCCCATGCTTATCTTTTTTCAGGTACTAGAGGAACGGGAAAAACTAGTATTGCTCGGTTATTGGCTCAGGAGATAAAATGCTCTCTTAATGACTTGAATGAAATGGATGCGGCTTCAAATAGAGGAATAGACGATATAAGAGAATTAAGAGAAGCTGTGAATGTTTTACCTTTTGAATCTCCTTACAAAGTATATATTATTGACGAAGTCCATATGCTTACTAAAGAGGCATTTAATGCCCTTTTGAAAACCCTTGAGGAACCTCCTAAACATGTTGTATTTGTTTTGGCTACAACCGAAATTGAAAAGATTCCAGATACAATTCTTTCTCGTTGTCAGACATTTACATTTAAAAAACCAACTCAAGAAATTCTAAAAAAAGCTATTTTGGATATTTGTAAAAAAGAAAAATTGGAATTGGAAAACGGGGCAGAGGATTTGATTGCTTTATTAGGAGATGGCTCTTTTCGTGATACTCTTGGAATTTTACAAAAAGTGATAAGTGCTTCTAAAGATTCTAAGATAAGCATTGGTGAAGTAGAAAAAATCACAGGAGCTCCTAAAAACGAATTAGTGAATGATTTTATTTCTGCTTTGTCTGATAAGAATTTGGAAAAAGGGTTGGAAGTAGTTGAAAAATCTGTTGGAAATAGTATTGATATGCAAGTTTTTGCAAAATTAATATTACATAAAATCAGAGCTATTTTATTATTGCGTTTTGCTAAAGATATGGAAAAGAAAATAGAAAATGATTTTTCAGAAAAAGATTTTGAATTTATTCAAAAATTAAGTAAAGAAAAAGAATCTAATATAAATTCAGAAACTATAAAAGAATTATTGGATGCTTACGAACAAATAAAATCTGCTCATATTTCTCAATTACCTTTAGAATTGATGTTGATAAAATTGTCAAAAAAGGTAGAATAATATTGTTTTTAATTGAATTTTGATATAATTTAATATAATGAAGATAATTCTATCAAATCATGCAAAATGCAGACTATTAGATCGTGGTTTTGAAATTCCACAAATCAAATATGTTCTAAAAAATTATATCAAGATTAAAAATCAATCTTGTGGTAATATTAAAATAAAGGGAATTTTAGATGATGGAAGAATTTTAGTGGTTATTTATAATGATTTAAAAAATAAAATAATGGTAATTACTTGTTATTATGAAAATTAATTATGACAAAGAAATAGATGTAAAATACATCTGTTTAAAAAAGGCTAAAGTTGTAAATACTAAAGAAGAAAAAGATTGGCTTCTTTTTGATTATGATAAAAACGGTGAGGTTATTGGAATAGAGATATTGGATGCAAAAAAACATCCTATTAGTGTATTTGCTGTGGGAGAAAAATTTATAAATTTGGGAATAGTAAAAACAATCAAACAACCTAAATCTAAAATTGGTTCTGAATATACTGATTACATTACTGATTTAATGAAGGTACCAGCATTTACTTAACTTAATATTTATTATTATGGAGAGAAAAAAAATATCAAAAAAAACACCATTTTTACCAATTAAATCTGAATGGGGATTAATTTGTAGCCAAGCATCAATTGACCAAGAATTAAATAATATTTCTCTATTTAATATTATTAGTCAAATAAATTTACCTAAAAAAACTTTTTCTCAAGAAAATAAAAACAAAACAATCCTTTTCAATCATGAGATTATTGTTTTGTTTAGAAGAATATTAAATCTTGATATAGATGATAAAGAATTTAATATTGATGTAAAACTAGAGATTATTGATCCAAAAAACAAAATAATAGGAGAGATTTATACCCCTTTAAATTTTGAAAAAGGTAAAAGAATTATGCGTTTCAAATTTAAGATGGATAGTATTACTATCACAATTCCAGGTGATTATGTATATAGAATATCAATAAAACAATTGAATGATAAAAATTTTAAAATAAGTTATGAGATACCTCTTGAAATAAAAAATGTTTAATCAATTGTTTTTTAAATTAACTCAAAATCAAATTGGGTAAATCTTTTAATAAATTAGGAATATCTTCAGCTAAAAACTCTTGGAATATATTAGCTTTGGGACATTTAAAAAATACTATCTTTTTATTCTTTTCGGTTAAAGAATAAGGATATTTTATGTTATTTACTACAATATAGTTTTTTGTTGTTTTCATGGTATGTAATTATAAAATTAAAAAAAATGGATAAATATTTAAGTATTGAAAAAACATCTTTTTAAAGGTAAAATAGGAGTAAATAACATATATTGCCGGATCGTCTAATGGTAGGACCGCGGATTTTGGTTCCGCTAATCTGGGTTCGAATCCTAGTCCGGCAACAAAAATAACTATGAAAACTAAATTTATTTTACACGGGGGATTCACTTTTGGAGAAGAACAAGGAAACGATGAATTCACTAAAGAAATATTAAAAGACGCTCCTGAAAAAGCTGAAATATTACTTGTATATTTTGCTAAAGAAAAAGATAGGATTCCTAAAAACAAAGAAGAAGATATTAATCAATTTAATAAAAATAAAGGGGATAAAGGATTATCATTTAAAGTTGCTACTGAAGAATCATTTGAAGATCAAATAAAAGAAGCTGATATTATATATCTACACGGAGGATTATCTCCAAAAATATTGGAAATTATGAAAAGATTTCCTAATCTACAGAAATTATTTGAAGGTAAGATAATTGCAGGGGATTCTGCTGGAGCAAATGTTCTTACTAAAGTTTTCTATAGTTTTTTATCTGATAAAGTATTTGAAGGTCTTGGGTTATTACCTATTAAACTTATTCCTCACTATGAAGATAAATTTAAAAATAAACTCGATGATATGTATCCTGAACTAGAAACTGTACGGTTATCTGAATATAAATTTGTAGTTTATGAACAATAACTAATATGATAAAAGCAATAATTTTTGTATGAAAAAAAGACTAGAATGTAGAATAACAGGGAGGGTGCAAGTGGTTATGTTTCGTGATTTTTCGCAAAGAAAAGCTCGTTCTTTGGGTTTAGTTGGTTTTGTTCAAAACCTATCAGATAAGTCTGTATTTTTGGTGGCAGAAGGGGAGGAGAATATTTTGAAAGAATTACTTGGATATTTACATAAAGGTCCTATCCTTTCACGAGTGGATAATATTGAGGTTGTTTATAAAAAACCTCAAAATGAATTTAATGATTTTGAGATAATTTATTAATCATACCAACAAATATTTTGTGTTGATTATCTAATTCTTTTACATTTACATTATATCCACCCTTCCACTCTATTAACATATTAATTTTTATTATTTAAAATTTCTTTAACAGTTTTGACAACTTCTGAGAGTTTTTGTTGATCTTTAATGAAATAAGCCTTGGCTCCCAATTCTATTGTATCTGAAATTTTATCCATATCTCCATATACTGTCAAAATAATAACTGGAATATTTTTTATATTAGCATCAAGTTTTAACATTTTTAATACAGCTATACCATCAAGTTTGGGCATTATTATATCTAATAGAATAATATCAGGCTTATTTTCCTTCGCTATTTTTAAACCTTCTTCTCCATCAAAAGATTGAATAACTTCAAACCCTTCACCCTCTAACTCATCTTTTATAGTATTAGATAAAATCTCATCATCTTCTATAACTTGTACAATAGTTTTTTGCATATAATTATTTTATTTTGATTTATTAATTTCAATACCTAAATATTTATCCATTTTCTTAATATTATCTTTTATTTTCTTAATATAACTTTCAATTGACACTTTTCCTTCTGAAGATATTTTTTTCTCTTTTTTAAATTCTTTTTCTATAAAAGAAACATCTTCATCTAATAATTTGCTCATTTTTTTGACATCTCTATTAGCTATAATTTTATAAGCTTCTTTGACTTCTTTCTGTGATAAATAATACCAAACTCCAATTGTTCCCCCTATGGATAAAGTTAACATAATTATAATAAAAATTTCAAACCAACCTAAATCCATCAAACCTAAAGAAAATATTATTTGAGCAGTAATTTTTACATTAATTGTTTCTGAATCTAAACTAATAGCTCCTCTATTATCTCTAGCTTTAACCGAAAGAAGATAATTACCTTTAGCTAATAATTTATCCAAAGCCAATTCCCATTTTCCTGTTTCATCAGTTTCTATAATTTCTTCAGATATTATCTGTTCATCTTTTTGAATCTTTAAAATTACAATAGTTTCTGGTATAGAAATTCCTGAAATAAATATCATCTCACCTTGAGATATTTTTTCTGTAAAAAAACTAATTGTGGGGGTTTCAAGAGGAAGTATTTCGTAATTTAAATCGTCTTCTATACTATTGCCTGCAAAATCAAAAACACGAACTGTTAATGAATGACCTCCTAATTTTTGAATAGGAAGAGTTAAGAAATTATCCTTAGTAAAGATTGGTTCTTTTTCATCTACATATATTAAAGCGTGAGAATAACCAGAAAGAGCATCTCCACTTTTAAAAGTTATTTCTGGACTAGGATTTGTAGAAGTAAAAGAACTAATTTCTGTTTCAAAAGCTAATGGGGAAGTTGTATCTATAAATACTTTATAATGAGCTACTTCACCCCAACCTTTATTATTTTTAAATTGAACATGAATATAATGAATCCCTTCTTCTAAAACACCGATATTCTTACCAGTATATAGAGCATCCTCAGATGTATCTGGTTCTGAATTTGGATTATTATCTACACTAATAGCTGTTTTTATAACATCATCTGTTATTTCCCATAAAATTGTTGTTTCTCCTTGGTGATTATACCAAGTTTCTTGATCTGGATATAAAGAAACTTTTAATTCTGGTTTGGCCGGTAAATCTTTAGCAATAACAGCTTTTCTTTCAATTATTTGAGGAATAATTCTAGGTGCTTCAGCTATACTTATATCTTCTGATACTTGAATATTGGTACCTACATTGATACTAGTATTTTTTATATCAGACAAAATATTTGTTCCTTTTCCGTCATTAGCCGTCACAACGGATTCTGTCATTTCTATTGTTCCTGTACCGGTACCAATTGATTTACATTTTATTCTTAAAATTTGAATAGATTCTCCAGAAACTCCTTTAGCAGTTCCTCCAATAAAAATAATTTGATCTTTGCTTTCTGAAATTTCTGGATCTTCTATCCAAAAATTAAATACAGAATTCTGTTTATCTGAACCAATAATTTCTATATTATTAGGAAAATCAATAGTGCTTTGAACAGCATTGATAAAATCTTCATTAGTATCTACTTTTACATCTACAAAAAATTCCTGCCCTATATCCATATTCCTGTATTCGGGAAGAAGATAAAGAGTGGCAGAATTGGCAACACCAAAAATACCGAAATATAAAAATATAAAAGGTGTTAATAAAAGGTACTGCTTCATAATTTCGAGTGAGGACTAGTAAAAATGATTATGGTAATATTTATTTTTACTATGTCCGAGCGATGGAATTATATGCTTGTTTCATATAATTTCGAGTGAGGACTAGTAAAAATGATTATGTTAATATTTATTTTTACTATGTCCGAGCGATGGAATTATATGCTTGTTTCATCTAATTTCGAGTGAGGACTAGTAAAAATGATTATGTTAATGATTATTTTTACTATATCCGAGCGATGGAATTATATGCTTTGCATATATATTAATTAATATTTTTTAATAATAATTTTTAAATTCTTGTTTTTATGGCTTTTAAAAATATACTGAAATCTCTAATATCAACACTTCCATTGGAATCTAGATCTAATTTAGATCTTAAATTAGTATCAGATCCTCCCCATCTAAATAAGAAAATACTCCAATCATTAACATTCACTTCATCATCTTTATTAAAATCGGCTTGGGGATATATAAGAGAAGATACTTTAAAAGTACGGGGGAAAGAAAAATTACTTTCGTTTTCTCCTTTACTTTGTTTAACTTTAACTCTATGTAATCCTAAAATAAAATCTCCTGGATTAAAAAGAAAAGAATAATAACCTGAACTATCTGCAGTAGTTTCTTTTTTTATTATATCATCTATTTTTAATTCAACCTTTGAATCTGGGGATGAATAACCACTGATCTCTAAAGCATCACTTAATTTTAATAAATCATAATTAAAACTAATTGTAGGAGGTATTATAATATTTTCAACTAATAATCTTTTATCTGTCCTAAAGTCAACATTAAAAGATTGAATACCTGTTTCTTGACCTTTTTTATCTCTAGCTTTTAATGTTAAAAAATATTGTCCTGATAAAAGAGCAGTATAGGAAATATAAAATTCTCCTGTATTTGACATTTGGTAAACAGAAAGAGGAACATTTTTATAAAGAGAACTAAGATCATCTTTCATTTGAACAATAATTTTAGATCCTGGATAAGCTTGCCCTGAAAATACAATACTAGTAGCTGATATTCCTCCTGATACTCCACCAATAGGAATTACTATGTTTGGTTCTTCATTAGTACTTAAAGAAGTGATATTTGATAGAGTTGATTCATTAGGAACTTCATCAGATGTTTTAATTGCAAAATAATAAGTTGTATTTGAAGAAAGTCCTGATATAGTTATTGATTCAAAAGAACCAGCTGTAGACGGAATGGGTTCGTTGGCTACTTGAGTAGCATTATCAAAATCTGTATCATTGGTGATATTACTTGTTGAATATCTAATATCATAAGTAGTAGCTATTCCAGTACTTCCATCATCTCCAGGAGCAGTCCAATCTAAATCTATTGATGTTTGTGTTGGAGTTGATGTTGTTAAATCTGAAACTGAACTCGGTGCTATATTATCAATAGAAGTGATAGTTGAAAGACTAGGTATATTAGATAATGCTGATGTATTAGGAACTTCATCAGATGTTTTAATTGCGAAATAATATAAAGTACTATCAGATAATCCTGTGACTGTCATTGATTCATTTGATCCTGCGATAGATGGTGAAGGTTCTCCAGATACTTGAGTAGCATTATTAAAATCAGTATCGTTGGTAATATTTGAAGTTGAATATCTGATGTCATAAGTGGTAGCTGTTCCTGAATTAGCATCATCTCCTACAGCTGTCCAATCTAAATCTATAGTTGAAGTAGTTGCTCCTGATGTAGATAGATCTGAGATGGTTGATGGGGGAGTGGTGTCGGCAATAGCAGATGTTGTACCAGTTGGGACATTAGAAAGAGCTGATTCATTAGGGACTTCATCAGAAGTTTTTATAGCGAAATAATATAAGGTGCTTGGAGAAAGACTAGAAATTGTAAATGATTCTGATGAACCAGCTACACTTGGTGAGGGTTCACCTGTGGCTTGAATAGCTGAAGACCAATTTAAATTTGTAATATTTGAAGTTGAATATCTGATGTCATAAGTACTAGCTGTTCCCGTACTTCCATCATCTCCTTGAGCTGTCCAATCTAAATTAATTGAATTATTTGTTATTCCAGAAGTGATTAAATCAGAAATTGTAGCAGGAGCTGTAATATCTGGAGTGGCTGTGGTGGAAAGACTAAATACATTAGAAAGAGTAGAGGTGTTAGGAACTTCATCAGATGTTTTAATTGCAAAATAATAAAGTGTATTGGAATCTAAACCTGCGACTATTTTATTTTCAGATGAACCAACTATAGAAGGGGTTGGTTCACCTGATACTTGAGTAGCATTATTAAAATCAGTGTCATTAGTGATATTGCTTGTTGAATATCTTAAATCGTAAATAGTGGCTGTTCCAGTACTTCCATCATCTCCAGGAGCTGTCCAAGAAACCGTAATGGCTGAATCAGACGGATTAGAAAGAGCTAAGTCAGAAATAACTGAAGGAGCTATTGTGTCTGGAATGATTGTAGTTGAAAGACTAGATACATTAGAAAGAGTAGAAGTGTTGGGAACTTCATCAGATGTTTTAATTGCGAAATAATATAAGGTGTTAGAACTTAATCCTGTGATAGTCATTGACTCTGGAGTTCCTGCTATACTCGGTGAAGGTTCTCCAGATACTTGAGTAGCATTATTAAAATCAGTATCATTGGTAATATTTGAAGTTGAATATCTGATGTCATAAGTGGTAGCTGTTCCTGAATTAGCATCATCTCCTACAGCTGTCCAATCTAAATCTATGGTTGATGTTGTTGCACCTGATGTGGATAAATCTGAGATGGTTGATGGGGGAGTTGTGTCAGGCAAAGGGGTGGTAATATAAGTAGTTATAACTTCAATATAATTAGTTTTTAAACTTTCTGAATTTCCGTCTGTTGTGACAACAAATTCAAATTGTCCAGAAGATCCGTTAATATAAGTAGAAAAATCAGAAATTAAGTTTCTGATTAAATCTGTGTCAACATTAGGATCTATAGATAAAGAGGACCCTAATTGAACCCATGTATTTGTTCCTCCAAATTCATCTAAACCATCTTTCCTTAACCAAATTGAATGGTTACTAGCTGTAGTTCCTCCAGTATTTCCATTCCACCTTATTTGAATATTGGAAATATCACTTATAATTTCTTGAATAAAGAATCTAAAAGTAATGGCCATTTCATCCTTTTGGCCAGAGTCATCAGTTATCCATTCTGAAGTATTATCGGTAGATATATTTATATACTCTGCATCAGTAGGATTAGCAGAATCATTTTGCTCTAATGAAATTGTCCATGGGAAAATATCAGAATCATGCTCTATAGCGATAGGGTAGTTATTAGTTCCTTGATTTGAATTATCTACCCCTAAAAAATCATAAGTTGTTGTATCTGCAAGTACCTGAGCAATAGGAAAAACACTCAACAAAAAAAATATAAATATTCTTATAATATTTTTTAAAAAAAACATCTATTTATTTTATCTAAATAAATTCTTACTTATTTCTCTTCATTATTTTTAGCGGATTTTTTCCCAGCAGGGTTGCTTTCTTTGGCAAAAAAATCTTTTACTGTATCCACAATCTCTCCCACGGCATGTTGTGATTTTACAATATAATCATTAGCTCCTAATTGCAGTCCTTTCTTTATATCATCATCACTTCCTAACATAGTTAAAATCATCACTGGAATTTGTTTTGTCTCAAGAGATTTTTTTAGATTTTCCAAGACTTCAAATCCGTGCATTTTAGGAAGCATTAAATCCAAAAGAACTAAATTAGGTTTCTTTGCTTTTACCATTTCTAACCCTTTTTCTCCATCAAGAGCTGAATAAATCTTAAAATTAGCTTCTTCTAATTCTTCTTTGATTACTTTAGATAAAATCTCATCATCTTCTATTAAAACTATCTTAATTTTCATAATGTTTTTTTAAATTATTAATTAGTAATATTATAGCAAAATTTCTATATTTTAAACAAAACTTTTTCCACCAACTATAGTTTTAACCTTTTTAGGTAATTCTACAAAGAAAGTAGTTCCTTCATCCAAAACAGATTCAAAATGTATCTTTCCTCCTAAAAGATCAACTGTTTGCTTAGCAATATAAAGACCGAAACCTGTTCCATCTGTTTTAACTTGTTGTGCATTTTCTCCTCTAGTAAATTTATCAAAAATAGTAGCTTGATTTTGAGGGGGGATTCCTATTCCAGTATCACTTACTTTAAACAAGAAATTATTTTCTAAATCCTCTACAAAAACATTTATTTTCCCACCTTGAGGAGTATATTCAATCGCATTAGAAACTAAAGATTGAATTATATTTCTTAAAGCAGATGGATCATTTGAAATTTTTAGATTTTCTGGATGTTTTTCAAAACTCAATTGAATATTTTTCTTTTCAGTTAAAGAATTAGTCTCACTTAAATAACTATTTATAAAATCAATCAAATCTATTTCTTGAGGTTTAATACCAATTCTTCCACCTTCTATTCTAGAAACATTTAACAAATTATCTACAAGTCGAGATAATTTTTTTGAAGAAAGATTAATGTCATTTATATATTGTTTATCTTTTTCTGGTAAAGCACTTGATTTTTTTAATAATCTTTCTGTCACCCACTGAATTCCTGTTAAAGGGGTTCTCAGTTGATGGGAAGCAATTGAGACAAAGTCAGATTTTATTTGTTCAGCTTTTCTTTCTGCAGAAGCATCTCTAAAAACAACTATACACCCAATTATATGTCCAGCATTATCTTTTATAGGTGCAGAACTATCAGCTACAGCTACCTCACTACCATCTTTTCTAATGAGAATAGTATGATTTTTCATCATTTGGATCTTACCTGTGGAAAATGTTTCTTCTAGGAAACTATAATTAGGCGTTCTATTTTTTTCATCAAGAAATTTCAATATTTTTCTACAATCTTGTCCAAGAGCTTCTTCCAAAGAGAAACCTGAAATTTTAGAAGCCACTTTATTAAAGATTGAAATCTTATAATCTTTATCTACCACAAACACTCCATCACCAATACTTTGTAAGATAGTATCTATTTTATCTCGTTCAATTTCAGTTAGTTCTTTTTCTTCTTTAACATCCTCCAAAATATTTAAAGTAGCCAGCTGTTGATTTTCAATATCTTTTTGTTTCTCTATAATTTCTTTTGTTTGTACTTTAACTTTTTGATCAACCTCAGCCCGAGATTTTTTAATAGCGGTTGTCATTTCATCAAAATCTCGGGATAATTGACCTATCTCATCTTGTGAATCAATTCCAACCTTATAATCTAAATTACCTTTTTTTATAATTTTCGTTCCTTGACTTAAGGTTATAATTGGCTTACTAATAGTTTTAGCTAATAAATAAGTGATTATAAAAAATGTGGACAAAACGATTAAAATTCTAATTATAGAAAATCTTAATAAATCTTTTGTTGAAGCTAATGCTTCTACCTCATTAACTTCTGCCAACAAACACCAACTCATAGTCCTCAAAGGATAATGGGAACCTAAAACACCAACTCCTCTATAATCTGTGTATATGATTGAGGGCTTATGCCCAATATGTTCAGGTTCGCTATGTGTTATAATTTCTTTATTTTTAAACCCATTCATACTTAAACAATTTTCAGCATTTTCTGATTCAATCTTAAAATTTAAAAAGGTATCTTCTTTAAATAATAGTGGGGTGATAGCATATCCTCCGCTATTTATTAAATAAACTTCTCCTTTATTTCCTAATCCTGTTTTGTCAGTGGTAATATCATTTAAAACTTCTAACCCCATTCTAGCAACTAATATCTCTTGACCATAAGGAATAGAAACTGCAATTGATGGTTCGCCTGTTATTTTAGAAACGTAAGCATCTTTAATATACCCCCCTTCTTTGGTATTGATAAAATAATCATCAGTAGAACGGTCTAATCCAATTCGTATTTCATTTGAGGATTTAATTATTTTTCCAGTAGCATCTAAAAGAAATACTTCAGAAAATTCAGTATTAGAATCTCTAATTATTTTTAATTCTTCGTTAGATAATGAACTATGTGTAGCTGCTATTCTTATTTTATCCACCTGTTCTTCTAAAAAAATATCAACACTTCGAGCCCTTGATTGAGTAGTTGTTTCTAGATGACTTTCGATTGTTGTTTTTAGAGCATTTACATTAAAAAAATAAGAATAAAAAGTTGCTGCTGTTAATACAATCACAGCAGTCAAAACAATTGGTAAAATTATTTTTGTTTTAATCTTCATTTTTTTCCTTTTGTTCTAATTTTTTTTTAAGTTCTATCATTTTCATTTCTCTTCCCACCATAGATTTATTAGTTTTTTCTAATTGTTCTGTTCTTTGATTAATTTTTTTCTCTATATTAATTAAAGTTTTGTGTAATTTTTCTATTAATTTATTAAAATTTTTACCTAAGATTCCAATTTCATCTTTTGAGTCAACCAAAACTCTTTGCCCTAAATCTCCTTCTGTTGCTTTAATTACAATTTTATTTAATTCTGATAAAGGTTTAAGATGTCGTCCAATTAAAAAATTAATTATAATCAAAGCAAGAATAGCAGAAAATAAAACAAAAAAACCTAATGTACGAGAAATGCTGACTGCTTCTGATATTAATTCACTCTCATTTTTTATGATAACTAAATTAAAAGGATATCCCTCTATTTGAACAATATCCATCAAGAAACTATCATTTGATGTGTTACTCAAAATATTTTTGAATAAAGAATTATCCATTGTTCTAATTTCTGCTAAATCAATTTCATAATCTAAAGGATCAATCTTATAGTCAGCAAATCTTTTTTTCTCAGATATTTCTAACAGAATTTCTGAGTTGAGATATGCCACACTTTTAAATAATTTTGATTTATCATTGGAATGAAAAATTACACTATAATCATCTATAACAGCTAATAATCCGAGTTTATCATGACTGGTCTTAAGATAAGGATTTATTATTAAATCATCTATAATGGTAGGTTTCATCTTTAAGACCACAACCCCTATAATTTTATTATTTTTATCTTTAATTGGAGCAGAAAAATAATAACCTAATTCTTTTGAAGTGATTCCTACAGAAATATCTGTATATTTTCCACCTAATATTGCTTTTTTGAAATAGTCTCTAAAAGAATAATTGTTGGACACAAAGGACTTGTCTGTAGAGACCAAAGTTGTTCCTTCTTGATCTAATAAATAAATAGAAGAATAATTGTCTCCTATATTATATGCTTCAAATCTGCTTAAAACTTCTTCATCTTGCAATTCTCTTTCTTCATTATTTAAGTAATTTACAACAAAATCTTGTTGAGAAAAAATTTCGGATAAATCAGTGGACTGCTTTAACACTGCAGCAATTTGCTGTGCATGTTCTGAAGCGATAATAATCAATGACTCTTTTTCATTTTCTAATAATATGTTTTTTGAATATAAAAAAACAGTATAGGTAGCTGTTAAACCCATTATCAAAATTACTGTCATTATAGTAATTATCAATTTATTTTTTAAAGAATATAGAAACATTTCTTAATAATTATAACAATAATATACCCTAAAAGGTTTAAAGCGGTGGATAAAATAAAGATGTATTAATAATTGAAATGTTAAGGTATAATAATATTATTATTAATTTTATTTTAAAAAATGATATGCGAAATATAAAAAGTTTTTTAATACCAATATTGGCTATAATGGTACTTATACCGATGCTTAGTTTTGGTGCTTTTATGAAAGTGGGAGAGAGTGTTTCTATTAGAAAAGGTGATGATATTAAAGATAATTTATATGTTGCCGGTGGAAATGTTTCTATAAACAGTATTATTTTTGGTGACTTACTTACTGCCGGTGGAAATGTTTTGATTACAGAGAATGTATCTGATGATATGGCCGTGGTTGGTGGGGCTGTTAAAATCTTAGGAAATAGTGGGGGTGATATGCGAGTAGTAGGAGGAGATATTTTAATTGCTGGAAATGTAGCGGGAGAATTGATTGTGACAGGTGGGTCTGTTGTCGTTTCTTCTGATGTTATGGTTGGTGATGATCTTATAATTGCTGGTGGACAGATTGCTATTGACGGTGATGTCATGGGTGATGCTCAAATTGCTGGAGGAATTATCACAATTAATGGACATATAAAAGGAGATGTAAAAATAAAAATTGATGAAAAATTAATCATAGGTGATGGTGCTATTATTGATGGAAATTTGGAATATAGCGCAAAAAGTTCTGAGGTATTGAAAATGAGTGAAGGTGCTGTTATTACAGGTGAAACGATATTTAAAGAAATAGGTATTGCTGGAATTGAGATGGAAGGAATAAAGAATTTTATATTTGCAATTATCGGAGTTTTTGTTCTTTTTAAATTATTAGCATTTATTCTTACTGCATTTCTTTTTGTTTGGTTATTTAAAAGATTTTCAAATTCGGTTCTTCAAAGTGTTGTGAAAAACCCATTTAAAATGCTTGGTAAAGGGTTTGTTGCTCTTATAATTATACCAGCTGCTTCAATTCTTTTATTTATAACATTATTTGGGATTCCGCTTGGTATCATGACAATATTTACTTATATATTACTTTTGTTTGTTGCATGTATGTATTCTGGAATTATAACAGGGGCATGGTTAAGTAAAATTATGCATAAATCTGATCGTGCAGTAATAACATATAAAAATATAATTGGTGGTTTTGTTTTATTGGTAGCGATAAGGTTTATCCCTTTTATTGGATGGATTCTTGGGTTATTTATATTTTTGGTGACTCTTGGAAGTTTGGTGGATGTGGTTCATAGAAAATTGTGGAATGATAGATAGAAATGTAAAATAAGGTTTTGGATGGTTTGGTTTGTTGAAAGTGAAAGGGTGGCCGCTTCGCGGCCACCCTTTTATTTTTTATTAATTGGTGTGGGGTAAAAAGAAAACCACTCATAGACATGGTTTTCGTCTGGTGAGTGGTTAAAAATCTCCGGAGGTCCAACCTCCGGAGGTTGGACCTCCGGAGATTAAATTTTTGTTTAAGTTAATAAAAAAATCCGTGAAAATCACCAGAAGAACATTCTGGAGATTTTCTTTTCTTGTTTTTTAGATAATTGTTTGGCGTATTTAATTCCTTTTTTATAACATTTATCTAAGATTTTTTTATTTTTAAATGCTTTTATATCTCCACTATAAAAGGATCCTAAATTATTCGCCCCAAAATATTTAAAAACTATTTTTAGCCAAAAGAGAGGAAGAATAAAAAATATTATTTTTTGAACCCATATAGGAGTACCACCTGATACTATGAAATAAAAATTTAAATGTTTTAGAGTTCCAATTGGTTGGTTTAATTTTGTTTTTTTAGAAAAATCTAATGCAAAAAAACCGATTCTATCTATAAAATTTTTTAATTTGGCTGGAACTGAAAAATTATAAGTAGGGGAGGAAATTATGACTCCAACGGCTTCTTTTTGGAGAATATTACTTATTCTGGCAAATTCTTTTTCGTGCTCTTCTGCTCCATTTCTATTTTCGTAACAATAATAATCTATTTCTAGATCATCTAAATAAATTTTTTCTATATTAATTCCATTAATTTGAGAAGCCCCTTTGATAAAATAATCAAGCATAGAGTCGGAATTCCTTCCTTTGGAAGGTGAACATGATAAGGCTATTATTTTCATAAAATGTTTTTAAATATTAAATTATTACCAATAATTAATCCTATTTCATCACTAATTCCAGCATTTAATTCAAGTATATATCTGGCTTTGTTTTTAGGAGTTATTAGAGAACATTTTTCTGTCTGACAAGGTTGAACATCTTTTTTAATATCAACTATTTTTTTGTTTTCGTCTATCCAAATTATATCAAGAGGAATTAATGTGTTTTTCATCCAAAAAGAACGTATCTCATTGTCATTATATACAAAGAGCATTCCTGAATCTTTTGGTAATTCTTCTCTATACATAAGACCTATTATTTGTTCTTGTATAGTTATAGCTAATTCTATTTTAAAACAATTATCATTATAACAAACTAAAACTAAATCATCTGATTTATATTTTGATATGAAGCCAAATAATATAAATACTAAAAAAATTAGACTTATTATTTTTAAATTAATGTATTTTTTGGACATATTAAAATTATATCAAAATTTAAAAAATAAAAACAAAAAACCTTGTTTTTATTTTCTTTGCTTTTTATATATGAATTTGATATCTTTTGAATAAGAAAGAAGGGGATTAGATATGGTATTTAATCTCTTGTTCATTGAAGTTAATTTATAAAAAGGATAATCATTATGACAAATTTCGTAACAGATTACGAGAAAGAAATCATGGAGAGTTCAAGTCTGGAGGATTTACTTCTTGTTGTAAAGAGAGCTAATACACTCTGTAAAATGTTTTCTGAGGAATGTATTCTCAAAATCTTTGATTTGTGCGATGCATATTGGATGCACAATGGAAACCCGAAAAAACCACATGCTATGCTTACTTCTGGTTATTGTAGTAATGGTTTTTTCAATTGTTTGGAAGTTTTAAAATATTCTCAATTTTCAAATTTCTTGGCTCAGCAACTTGCTTTGCTAATTCGAAAAGAATTTGGAAATATCAGTATAGATTGGGTTATTGGTTCACCGATGGCAGGAATTACTTTTGCTCATGATGTCTGTCGAGCTTTAGGTGCTAAAATCAGTTTCTTTACTGAAAAAGACTATACGAGATCAAAGAAAATGCTCTGGAATAGAACGGTTATTCCTGAAGGGGAAACAGTTCTCCAAATTGAAGAACTAATAACTACAGCCCAAACATTAGACAATGTTCAAGAAGCAATCATTGAGGGAAACCCTCATCCTATAAATTTTTTACCTTTTATTGGTGTCTTGGTTCATCGACCTGCAAAACTTCCAGTTCCTGAGTATAACGGAAGAAAAGTCATTTCGGCTATTGAAAAGGAAATATGGGCAACAAACCCTGAAGATTGCGCTCTTTGCAAACAAGGTTCCACACCTTATCGTCCGAAACAAAACTGGTCGAAACTTACCAGTAAACAATAACAAGCAAAGGAGGTAAATGATTATGGAATTTCGAAAAATGCTTACAGAAAGACAGAAAGAGATAAATTCGTTGGTGTGTGTAGGACTTGATCCTCTACCAGAAAAACTTCCTAAATGTATCCCTGAAGGACAAAGATATATTTGGAAAATAATTAGATTCTGGATGTATCGGATTATAGACAATACAGCTCCATTTACTTCAATGTTTAAACTTCAAAGAGCTCATTATGAAGCTACTCCAAATGGAGAAGAAGTTCTTCGAGGAATCGTTAATTACATCCATTCGTTTTACAAAAACATTCCCGTTTTTCTCGACTGTAAACGTGGTGATATTGGAAGGACGCAGAAGTGTTATCGAACTGCTCAATTTGATTTAGATGGTGTTGATGGCATGAATTTCAATCCATATATGGGTAAGGATTGTATGGAATTTCTCATCGATCCCGAAAATATAGGAAGGGCTATTGTCGGTCTTTGTTATACAAGTAATCCGTCAGCAAGAGAAGTTCAAGATGTGTCATTACCATCCGGTTATCCTTATTGGGAATTCATGGCTAAAAAGATACTCAAATGGGCAGAAGATCTCGGTGTAGTGGAAAATGCTGGATTAGTTATGGCAGCGGCTTACGAAAAGCCAAAAGGGTCTGGAAAAATTTTTTCCTACCATCTCAAAAGAATCCGAGAATTAGTAGGAGATAAATTATGGTTACTTATTCCCGGAATTGGAACACAAGGTGGGTTTATTGAGGAAACAATAAGAGCATCCTTTATGGGAGCTGGTTCAATAGCAATCAATTCTTCTTCAGGAATTATCTTTGCTAGTGATGGAGAAGATTATGCTGAAGCAGCAGCCCTTGAAGCCAAGAAATTACGCGATCAGATTCGTGAGGCAGGAGGTAATGTTATCAACTAGATTCTTTAAAGATATTTAAAACAAAACACCAAATGGATATATCTATTTGGTGTTTTTACAAATACAGAAGTTGAATTTCTGCAGATAAATAAAAAATCGTTCGGTAGAAATTGGGTAATTTCTACCGAACGATTGTATTTCTTCTGGAAATATGACCTCCGGAGCTTATGCTATTTTTGCTTTTTGTTTTTTTAGCTTAGGAATTGTTTCATTACGTAAACGGCTAAGATCATTTTGATAAAGCGTTTTTTTATTTAATGAGCAATTTTTTATTTTTTCTTCTAAAGCTTTTAATTGCACAATAGCATTATCAAGAGCCTGTGTTATTCTCTCAGGATCTGTGTGTTTACCCCTTTTTTTTCTACTCATTCTTAAAGCTCCTTTTTAAAAAGTTATTTCAAGATTTTACGAACAATATATTAAACTTATATAATAAGTTAACATTGTATTTTATATAAATCAAATGAGAGTTATTATTAAATAAAAAACCCGCCTTAATTAAAGGCGGATATATTGTTGATGGAAACATCCATCAATTAATCTTTTTGATTGTAACAAATTGTTGGCTTCCTGATGGATTTTCACATTCTACAACCTCTAGGAGACCGCTGAATTGACCACAATACCAATTCACCAGATCTCCAGGTTGTAGATTTTGATCTGTAGATAAAATCTTATTTATTTCTTCCCCTTGATCAAATTGCTGGAAATGTCCGATACAAACCATTATATCATCTATATCACTTCTAAATCTTGTTCCCATAATTTCCTCATTTTAGTTTAATTTGAACAGAACAATTCATTTATAAAAAATAAAGATTTAATTGTTTTTAACATCTTTTATTATGAAAGTCAATAAAATAGAATCTGGGACTTCGGATATGGGATTTTTGAAAATGGGGAGCTGAGAAATAAACAAAAAGTCGTTCGGTAGAAATTACCCAATTTCTACCGAACGATTTTGTTTAACCAATACCAATTCCCATTGATTCAGAATGATGACGAATAGTTATATAACATTCAGTGTTTTTGATATAAAGACTTATTTGTTTTCCTTTTAAAACCTGATAACAATTATCTTCATTTTTTAATTCATGACAAATTATTTTTTTAGGAACTTCTATATATATGCCAAGATAAGAAATGGAAACTGTTTTTGTTTCGTTTGGGTCAACTTTAACCTCATCACCTAAGCCTTTTTCAAAAGTCCAAGCCACAGCAATTACAGGAGAAGAGCTCTTATTCGTTATTTCTACTACTTCCATTTTTCCCCTTTGGTTTATATGGTTCTTGAAATAATTTACTTGCGTAGATAAAATATATTATATATAGATATATTTGTCAATAAATTCCTTAAGAAATTTTAAAAAGAATTATCACAAGAAGGAGAGCGAGTAAAACCAGCATTTTGAGCTTCTTCTTCGGTGCAGAAATAGGCTTCTCCTTTTTCGGTATTAATTTTGGTTTGGGTATAATTTGAGCAATCGGGAGTGTAATATAACCATCTTAATCCACCATTTGTTGATATATTTCCTTTAATGATGCAATTTGGATACTTGGGTTGTTCATCAACTCCTTCTTGAAAATCGTGAGGTAATTGTCCTTGGCAATTTCCCCAAATCCCTAAATCGTTTTTTGAAGCTTTGTTTTCTACATTGGCCAAATGTGTTTTGTATCTGAAATCAGGTGGGGTAGGAATAGCTTTAGCGAAACCGTTTTCTATTAGGTATTGACTGATTAATAGATTATCTTCTTCCTCTGAATCTGATGGGACAAAGACATGTCTTAATAAGCGTCCGAAATTATCTGTTCCTGATATGTCTTTTTCTAAACGGACTTCTTTGTCTTGGATTAGATCTTTTAGAAAATCGGTTGATTCTTTAAAATAGCATTCGTATTTTTCAGGAGCTGATGTGTTTAGTATTCTGATAACTACATTGTCATCTTTTTCTGAAGTACCTGCTACTTCAAAAGTGTCTCCGTCAATTACTCTCAAGACTTTGTGAAGGTTTTCTGATGTTCCTCCATAATTTTTTGTTTTGACTATTTTGTAGCCAATAATTCCTGAAGAGGCAAGTAGGAGGGACAGAGCTGTTATGATGGCTTTTGTTTTTATTTTTTTCATTCTTAAATGATATCAAAAAATAATCCAAAGAGGAATCTGGAAAAGTTCAACCTCTCCAGACCTCTCCGAATTAAACAGATGGGAATCGGGTAGAATTGGGGGGATTTTGGGTGATTTGTGATATTTTCAGAGTTTTTATAAGCCAAAGACTGAACTTCCAAATATTGTTCGAAATATTTTAATGGTTTAGGAGTTAAGAAATAAGTTTAAAATTTTAAATTTGTTATAATTTATTTAAATAAATTATAACAATGAAAATAGACAAAGAAAAATTTAAAAAGGAAAAATTAAAAGCGGAAGGATTTTATAAAAACCTTGTACCTGTTTTATGTCCATATTTTCAAGAAAAAATAATTTTTAATGCAAAAGGTTTGGAACATTTAAAATTTAAGAAAAAAAATTCTGCTCGTAATTTAGAAGATCAGTTTATTCGTCTTAGATTATTATATTTAGCTCCACAAATAATTAAATCTTCCAAAACAATTCAAGGTATTTCGGGAAGAAAAGTTTTTGAATTATTAAGGATTAATAACAGAAACGAACATAAAATGGTTAATGCTCAATATTTCGAATTTATAGCTGTTATTGATGGGATCAGAGCTAGGGTAGTCATAAAACAAATTGGTGATTCTCCTAAATATTTTTGGAGTATTATTCCATTTTGGAAAATGAACAAGGAAAACGGTACTAGGAAAATACATAATGGAAATCCAGAAGAAGATTAGCAACAAAAAACATCGCCTAAGCGATGTATTTTGTTATTACTTGGCTACGGTTTGGAAAAACATTGACCGTGAGAGGGCAAGCCCATCCAAGTAACATCTGTAATATAACCTATAAATAAACAAAAATCAAGAGTGGGGTGTGGAAATTTATTGAATATTTTTTAGTGTGTAAGCAATACCTCTGCCTGATATGCCTATTTGTTGGATTTTGTTTTTATTAGATTCATTTAATTGTTCTTAATTTTGTTTAAATATTATATTGTTAGGAATAGGCTCGGTTGTTTGAATGATTAAATTATATCAGAAAATTTATTAAAAAGGGGATTGGGGTTTAGTTTTAGGGAATTATACTGATTTTTTAAACCTGTGGAGATTGGATCTCCACAGGTTTACAGTGTATGAACTTTTGTTTGAAATAAAAAACCGTCCAGACAGAAACGGTTTCTGTTGAACGATTTAAGGAAGTTTTTTTGGTAAATTTACTCTTTTTTTTCTTCTGTGAAGCTCTTCAACAGAATATTGAGGATAAATGATTGTTGTTGAAATCTTTTTCTGTGGATGACGATAGATAAGAAAAGGCAACATAATTTTCTTCCTCTTGTTAATTGTTTTTGGAAAATAACAAATTAAATCTTAACATTAATTATATAAATATATTGATTGTATGTCAACACACATTCATCTTTATTCAATAAAAAAATAACCTTAAAAATAAGGTTATTTTAATAATATAATCAATAAGATGTCTCAGATATGGAGTTTTTGAAAATGTAGAGAGACTGAGTCTCCGGAGATTTTAAAGATAAATGAAGAGTCTTTCAATTATCTAGCCCTTAATCTATTTAACCAGCCAAATAGGGAAAAACCTTTTTGTTCTTCTCCTATTGCTCCTTCTAATTCAAGCTTAATATCTTCCATTACTTGAATCTGTTGGTCTAGTAAAATTTGATCACTAGAAACCTGAATTTGATCTCGCAAACCTTTTAATTCTTCCAAATTTTGATTGTGGTTTTCTAATCTTTCCTCTGTATCTTTTAATTGTCCATAATTTGGACCTATTAAAAATTTAGTAAAACCTTTCCTTTGTTGTGCAATCTCTAAAGAATTTTCCATTTGTTCTTGATTTTGATTTTGATTTTGAGCAATGACTCTAATTTGATTTCCTATTCCTGCATTTCTTGTTGCTATTCTTTCTATCTCTTGAACACTATTAGCAACACGACTTCTTCTAGAAATCGCTTTTTGTGAAAAATCTTCCTGTCTATTTTCTTCCTGTGTTGTAGCCTTTAATTCAGGATCAATTAAACCTGTTCCTGGTTCATGTACACCTAATTGATTTTGCTGAGCATTGCTAAAAACAGGAATTACGAACAAAGTAAAGATGAATAATGCTATAAAAGTTTTTATCATATTTTTTATATATTTTAAATTAATAATAATTAATAATAATTATACACTAGTCAATAATAATTATACACTAAATTAGATAAATTTATTATAAAGATATTATGATATTTATTCTAATAATTTAATTAAATAACTAAATGAAATTATGGTGAGTGTTATGGTTACAATTGCGTATTTATATATAAAATATGTCCAATTCTTTTTTTTCGAGATTAGAAGATAAATGAAACACCCACTTGTAAGTAATAGGAAAGCTCCTATTATTTGGTGCCCAATAACAGGCATACCATTACCTTGATATAAATTGAAAGCGATAACCCAGTCTGGTGAATTTTCAACTAAACGCTCAAGAGGGGATGTTAGATGAAAAAATCCATCAAAAATAATTACCGGTAATAATATGTAATCAAAAATATTTATTTTTCTTTGTAAGATAATTGAAATTAGTGTAAGAAATACTGTGATTGGTAATATAATTTCAGGACCTAATTCTAAATCAAAATATTCATTTATTATAAAAAATGTGGCAATAAATATTGAGAGTAGAACAATATAGGAGTCTGCGATTGTTTTTGATAAATTAGCCTTTAGTTTCATACATTTAATTTTAACATAAAAATAAAAAGGGATTGTTTTAGAGGTGCATTTCTCTCTAATATTTACATCTTTGGGTTTTTTGTGTAAAATGTACGCAGTATTCTTTATAATAGAATACATAATATTCCGCGATAGCTCAGCTGGTAGAGCAAGTGACTGTTAATCACTGGGTCGCAGGTTCGAGTCCTGCTCGCGGAGCACTCAATTTTGGTGGTAAACGACACGTATAAATTATTCCATATGAAGTTTATAAAATATGACAAGAGTATCAATATTAAAAACAATAAATTCTCCACTGGGATTTTTCGCATTGTCTTTACTAACCGTAGAAGGTTTTTTGGGTATTGTGCTAATTTATTCTGGACTTACACCAAACGGTAAACTTTTGGGAATGTTAATAGGAGCGGGTCTTTTTGTCCTTGTCGTAACAATAGTATTCTTATTAGTTTGGAACAAACCTAAGAATCTAACATTTGGAGAAGAAGGACATTTAGCTGATGAAGGAAAATTATATGGAGAAAATGAACCAGGAAAAGTTGAAGTATTACTGACAGAATCTGAAATGAAAAGTGTACCAAAAAAGGATCACTAAACAAATTAATATATTTTGAAACAATGTTATATCTTATTACTTATGATTTAAATAGACCTCAGCAAAATTACACTGAGCTTTATAATGCCTTAAAATCTAGAGGTGCGTGGTGGCACTACCTAGATTCAACATGGCTTGTTAAAAGCAGTGAGGACATAACAACCTTCACAAATAGGATAAAAATAGAAATTGACAATAATGATAGTTTATTAGTTATTGAAATTACTAATGATAATTATAAAGGATGGTTACCACAGAAAGCTTGGGATTGGTTGAGAAATAATATTGATGGTCAATTTTAAAGTTAAAATATATGGTTTTAGACGAAAAATTTGAAAAGTTTTTAAAATCAATAGATCTTGTTGCTTATAGAAAAAAATATAGGGCTATTAAACTCGTTGAAATGGATTTACCAGAAGACATACAAGCTATTGAACTTCTTTATAAGGTTTATTGGGACAATAAAAGTTTTTTAGACTATGAAGATTTTTATAAAGAATATTTAAACTTATACAGAGAAAATATTGAAAATTTTAGAATTAAAATTACAATGTGTGAGGATTGTTTTTATAGAGGTTTGCCTGCCAGAATTTACAGAACTTGGGCTAGTATTATTACACAAATACACGCTGGGTATGTCGCTGAATCTGTTTTCGGTGAGGGAACAGTTTTGATGTCAAAAGAATTGGACCATCAAGGAGCTGATATAAGAGTGGAATATAAAGAGCACTTTTTAAATTATCAGGTTAAAAAGACAAGTCACAGCGGAGTAATGAGTAGGAAACCGTTACCGAGAAAAAATAAGTTAAACGGAGAATCTATTGATATTAAATATGAAGTACCAACCTGTCTATCTGATCCAAAAACAAAGAAAGGAGAATTTAGAAAACCTTATTTAAGATTTTTAGAAGACAAAAGGACAAAAGCTTTTGAAAATGGTTTTGTGATTTTTACTCCTTATACCTTTGAAGAAAAGAAAGAAGAAATAAATAATTCTCTAAAATAATTTAGAGGTATATTTTGTATTTTTTAAATATTTTTCAGCAAGTTTTATATAGTCAGGATTTATCTCAAATCCAATATAAGATTGCCCTAATTCTTTCGCGGCTACACACTCAGAACCTGTACCAACAAAAGGAACTAGAACAACTCCATCTTTTTTTGGCATAGCAGACATTACTAATTTTCGCGACAAAACAAACGGTTTCTGTGTGGGGTGTTTGATTATTTCGTGACCAATATGTTTTTTAAGTTCTCTTGGCTCAAATACTTGCCCCTTACAAGTTTTACATATAAACCATCTTTCATTCATTCCTGCACCACCAGCTAAAGCTGGTATTTTTATTACATCACGAGGTAAAGCTCCTCTTTCGTGTGCTTTATAAATAGTTTCTTTTCCACCACTACTAAATCGCCCAGCAGTTCCTTTTCTTACTTTACCAGCAGCTCCATTTAAAAAACCTTTAGTATACGGCTCTCTTACATCATCTTTATTAAAAACAGGTTTATCTTTCCATACACAAATTATTGCTTCATGGCTTCTTTGCCAAAAATTTAATGAGGCAACATTTTTATTTGTATAATGCCAGATAAGCCAACGTTTGTTTATTGGAATCTCAACTGAAAGATAGGCAAGTATTTCACTAAAGCCATAAATAAACATTGTCCCCGTAGGTTTCATTACGCGAATCGACTCATTTATCCATTCTTTACACCAAGAAACATATTCATTCAGTTCTCGTTTATCTAAATTATTTCCAAAATTTTTTCCAATGTTATAAGGTGGATCAATAATAATCACATCACAACTTTCATTCGGTAATTTCTTTAATTCTTTTATCGCATCACCTAAAATAATTTTGTTTAAAGGAAGTTTCCTAGTTCTTTTCACTTCTTTGTTTACTAAAAGATTTTTTGCTTGTATTTCTTTCTCATTTTTTATCACATCAATAACAATACCTTGTATTATTAACTCTCTATCCTTTTTAAGGATAATTGGCCCAATTGTTTTATTTGCGGGTTGTAGTCTAATAAAATTTTTTTCTTTATAAAACTTTTTTAATGTCGCTTCATAATTATCTATT
>DAOWHH010000016.1 GCA_030641525.1 bacterium | reverse complement strand
TACTTGTGAAGTGTAAGGGGTACTTGTAAAAAAACGATTTTATCCACATACTACTTGGACCTCCAAGGTCCAAGTAGTATATAATATAAGGAGTATGAGAAAAGATTCATTTATAATTGGTCAATATTACCATATATACAATAGAGGGACCGATAAAAGAATTGTTTTCAACAATAAATGGGATTTAGAAAGATTTTTAAAAAGTATTGATGAATTTAATAATGAAGAACCTATTGGTAGTATTGTTGAAAATGAATACCGTGAATTTAGTGCTCCAAGGTCTAAGTTAGTAGATATTGTTTGTTATTGTTTGAACCCAAATCATTATCATCTTATTTTAACTCCTCTTGTGGAAAATGGAATTGAAAAGTTTATGCAAAAATTAGGAGCGGGTTATACAAAATATTTTAATGAAAGATATAAAAGATCGGGGGTTTTGTTTCAAGGTAGGTATAAATCTATTCATATAAAATCGGATGAATATTTAACTTACGTAGGGGCTTATATAAATTTAAACAATCGTGTTCATCAACTTAGTGCTCCAAGGTCCAAGTCAGAAGATAAAAATAAGAAGTTATTTTGGAAGAGCAGTTGGGGAGAGTTTGTTGGTGAAAATAAAGATAATATTTGTAATAAATCTATTTTATTAGACAGACATAAAAATATTAATGAATACAAAAACTTTGCAGAAAGTGTTGTACAAGGAGTTGTAAGTAAAAGATTAAATGATAGATTAAGTTTAGATGAAGACTTATTAATAGAAAAACTTTAAACAAACCTCTACTTAGACCTCCAAGGTCTAAGTAGTTTAGTTATTGGTAATTTTTGTGGTTTTTTGATAAAATACTATTGAAATTGGTTAAATTATGCATGCCGGAGTGGCGAAATTGGTAGACGCGCTAGTTGAGTGAATGAAAAGCAAACTGCTTTGCTTTTCATCCGGTTTTTCTGGAAGAAAAAATCGCCGATGTGGAGCGAAGCGGAACAGGCGATAGGGCTAGTGGAGTTCTCCATTAGTTCTTAATATGATATATTGAAATACAAATAAATTATGCATGCCGGAGTGGCGAAATTGGTAGACGCGCTAGTTTTAGGAACTAGTGGAGCAATCCGTGGAGGTTCAAGTCCTCTCTCCGGCACAATGAACATCACTCAACAAAAATCAGAAAATATCAGAAAAACATATTTATTAATGTTTTTCTTTTTGGTATTTGTAATCGGGATAGCTTGGATTTTTTCCTATATATTCGGAAATCCTAGTATTTTATATTTTGCTATTGGATTTAGTTTTATAATGAATTTCTTTTCCTATTTTTTCTCTGATAAAGTTGTTTTAAAAATGTCAGGAGCAAAAGAAATTAAACGAGAAGAAAATAGAGAACTTTTTGACACGGTAGAAAGATTATCAAGACAAGCTCATTTACCTGTTCCTAAGATTTATATAATGAATGAACAATCTCCGAATGCTTTTGCTACAGGGAGAAATGCTAAACATTCAGCAGTAGCCGTCACATCAGGACTTCTAAATACTTTAGATCAAAGAGAATTGGAGGGAGTTATAGCTCACGAACTTTCTCATATAGATAATAATGATATTTTAATTTCAACTATAATTGTAGTTTTAGTAGGCTTTATTTCTTTACTTTCAGATTTCTTTTTAAGAGCAACCTTTTTTAGAAGTTTAGGTAGAAGTGATGATAATCAAGCGGGTTCTATTATGACAATTGTAGGGGTTATTTTAGCTATTCTAACTCCTTTTGTGGCTATGTTAATTCAATTAGCTATTTCTAGAAAAAGAGAATTTTTAGCTGATGCTTCAGCTTCTTCTTTAACTCATAACCCTTCTGGATTAGCATCTGCATTAGAAAAAATCTCACAAGCTTCAATTCCTTTAAAAAAAATGAGTAGAGCAACTGCTCACTTATATATTTCTGACCCTTACAAAAAGAAAAAGAGTGTTGGTTTTTTAACTAAAGCATTTATGACTCATCCACCTATTGAGGATAGAATTAGAATTCTTCGTGGAGGAAGAGTATAAAAAGTCATTCAAACAAAGAGTAAATATGGCGTCAGCTTTTTATAAAAACCAACTTCCTTTAGGGGAGATAAACACTTAAACCCCTAAGGAAGTTGTTTTTATAAAAAGCTTCCTAAAGGTTGAGATATAAAGAATTTTACTCTTTATTTTCATTAGGTTGGAAAAAAAGGCGACCACTTCGTGGTCGCCTTTTTGTATATATTTGTTTTTAAGAGTGGAAATAAAGGAGGTTTTAAGTTAGAATTGGGGTAGATTTAATATTGATATTATTAATTAATAAAAAATATTATGATTAAAAAGTTTTTATTGGTTGTACTGATAGTTGGTTTATTTACAGGTGTGGCTACTGCCGCATATTTATTTCTTTTTCCATACCAACCAAATCAACCTCCTATAGTAGATGATACTGGGTCAATTCAACAGGGAGTTCAAGAAGTAGTGAATGCTAATAATGAGTTTGCTTTTGATTTATATTCAGAATTAAATAAATCTAAAGAAGGAAACCTTTTTTATTCTCCATATAGTATTTCTGCTGCTCTAGCAATGACTTATGAAGGTGCAAAAGGACAAACAGCAAAAGAAATGAAATCAGTTTTTCATTTTCCAGAAAATGATGTATTAAGGCCAAATTTTGCAGCAATTTATAATAGTCTTAATGAAGAAAATAAATCATATGAATTAAGAACAGGTAATGCTTTGTGGGCTCAACACGATTATCAGTTTCTTGAAGATTATACAAGTAGAGTAGAACAGTATTATGGTGGAAAAGTAGCGAATCTTGATTTTAAGAATGAAATAGAAGAATCAAGAAAAACAATTAATTCATTTATTGAAGAACAAACTAACGACAAAATTAAAGACTTAATTCCAAAAGGAATTCTTAGTCCAATGACAAAATTAGTTCTTACAAATGCAATTTATTTTAAAGGGACATGGGAATGGGAATTTGATAAATCTGATACTCGTGATCAGGATTTCAAGATAACACCTACAAATGCTGTAAAAACTCCGATGATGTATATGGATCCAGGTAAAGCAAGATTTAATTATGCAGATTTAGAAAAATTGCAGATATTAGAACTTCCTTATAAAGGAGAAAAGATTTCGATGTTAGTTTTATTACCAAAACAAGGAAATAATTATGAAACAAGAGAAGTAATAATTTCAGATTATTCTCTTGAAGATATCGAATTATCTTCGGAAAAACTTTCTGAGTATAAAGCACAAATGTCAGAAACTAAATTAGATTCAATTTCTCTTCCTAAATTTGAATTTGATTCTAAATATTTTATGAAAGAAACATTAAGTGCTATGGGTATGCCAACTGCTTTCGCTAATGCAGACTTTTCAGGTATGGATGGAACAAAAAATCTATTGATTAGTCAAGTGATTCATCAAGCTTTTGTAAAAGTTGATGAAAAAGGAACAGAAGCCACTGCAGCCACTGCTGTTGGTATGGAACTTAAATCAGCAATGCCAAGTAATATTTTTAGAGCAGACCACCCATTTATGTTTGTAATTCAAGAAAAAGAAACAGGAAACATCTTGTTTTTAGGAAGAGTTGTTGACCCAAGACAGAAAGAATAAATTAATAATTATTAATTAAAATAAAAAAATGTATATAAAACAAGAAAAAATGGGTATGGTAATTATCTCGGCAGTGATATCATTTATTGTTATCTTGCTTTGGGCTATACCACAATATAAGGTATGGACTCAAGAACTTTCCGGAAAAGCCTTATTTAAAGAAGCAGAATGGAGTAGACAAATTGCTGTTGAAGAAGCTAGGGCTAAAAAAGAGTCTGCTGTTTTAGAAGCTGAAGCAGAAATAGAAAGAGCAAAAGGTGTAGCAGAAGCTAATGATATTGTAGCTGGATCTTTGGAAGGAAATGAAGAATATTTAAGATATTTGTGGATTAACGGATTGCAAACAAATGAAATGCAGGTGATTTATGTACCAACAGAAGCAGGATTGCCGATATTGGAGGCAGGGAGACGATAAATAAGTTAGCTTGCTAGCTTTTTAGCTGACTAGCTAGTTAGAGAAAAAAATTTGCTTTGCAAATTTTTTCTTTCTCTAATTAGCTAAATAGCTAATCTCCTAATAAGCTAATTACGGATTTTGCGGAGCAAAATCCGTTTCTGCAAGGAGTAGAGCGATAGCGGAATGACAAAGCAGTTTAGAAAAAAGAAAAAATTCAATAATTCAACGACTTGAGTTGTTGAAAATGGAGAGCTCAATGAGTATTCGTGAGTGAAACGAACGATTATGCGAATTAGCCTGTCTCAGGCATTGGTGCTATAATTTTTATGTTTCAAGTTCCATTCTTAATGTTTGAGGAAGATATTTATTTTCTGGATATTCTTTGATTTCTGTTTTTACAAAACCACTATTTTCATAAGATTTAAAGGCTCTTATATTAGTAGGTCTAACTTCTAAATATATTTTTGAAATATTTAAACTTTTTGCTTTTTTAAGCAATAATTGAATAGCTTTTGTTCCGAACCCCTTTCCCCAATATTGTTTTTCACCAATTATGATTTGAGTTTCATACCAACTCGCTTTCTTTTTAATTAATGATATGTGACCAATAACATTTTTATCAAGAAGAATAATAAAATGATGATCAACAGAACTTTTTATCATTGCTAAAAAATATTTTTCTACGTCTTTATCAGAAATTAATTCCAAAACACCACTTGTTAATTTAAGTAATTCTTCATCTCTCCACCATCGTGTAAAGTATTTTTTATCGGTAAACTTGATTTTTCTTAAAGTTATTTTAGACATATTTATAATAAATATTATAGCTTTCTATTACAAAATAAAAAAGGGTTTAAGAAACTTAAACCCCTTTGCAAAATTGTCTGGGTGATAAATTAGCCTAACTTTTTAAGTTATTCTTTGGCAGAAATTCATTATCAGAGTTATTTGCAGTTGCTGGGACGTTGACATGTTGCCAGCACTTTAATCTTTGGCAAGGATTTTATCTTAAGAACTAGCCCTTGTCTCTTTTTAGATTGAATCTTGTTCATTTTTTCCTCTTTTCTATTTAAGTTTAGAGAAATTAAGGTTTTGATACCGTTGTTTCTCTTAATTGATCTCGGAGAATCTCTTGAGTCATCTGGCGGTAGAAATCACACATTCGTTCAATCTTGGCAATTTTCATTGTTTGAGCAAATTCCTGTGTAATTTTACAACCACCACCACATTGTCCTTCAATCATGCATCCTTTGCACCTTTCTATTCTTCCAGTGAGATGACTTTTCACGAAATGATGATAAATGCTATCAGTTGTATTAAATGATTGAATATTATCGAGACTTCCGAGTTTGGTTGTGCTGTAGCCACATCCGTAAATATTACCAGATGGACTTACACAAACACTATTACCCCGAACAGCTCCACAAAACGCTGTGTTACTTTCAAGGGTGGATTCATTAAGGTTCTCAGCTGGTCTAGACCAAAAACCAGGAACATCAACCTCTCGTTCCGTTGCATAGCGACGAATACGTATGAGTTTTGTAAGAATGTTCTTGATTGGAATTTTAACCATATTGACAACATCAATATCAATTCTGACTTTATTCATTCTGCGATTAAGTGCCCAATCAATAACTGATTCATCAAGTTCATGAAAATTTTTTTCATTGATGGTTATTGCAAAACCTTCAAGTGGATACCCTGTATTTTTAAGTACATTAAATCCATGTATGATTTGTGAGAAAGTACCTCTTCCTGACTTTGTTAATCGTACACAATCATTGCCTTTACGCAAACCGTCAAGACTAGAGGCAATTTCTACACAATACTTCTTGAGTGTTTTGGCGATTTTTGGTGTGATAAGAGAAGCATTTGTGTTGATTGAAAAACGTAACTCAAAGTCTGGTTTATAAACAACATGGCAATATTCAATTGTCCGCTTTATAATCTTCCATGCTAACAAAGGTTCACCTCCACCAAAATTAATTTCAGCAATGTATTTGCCGTGTTTGTGGAGAGTTTGAAAGTACCAATCTATTGCCTTTTTGGCTATATCAAATCTCATGAATTTTTCTGGGTTATTGATGCGATCAGAGGTTTCTAAATTATTGAAATGAATACAATAAGTGCAACGAAAATTACATGCTTCACTTATGATGAGTTCAAGATAATCAATTAATGAGCCATTGGCGACCCCTCTTTCTCTCTTTTGCATTTTTTCTTCAAGAAATGTTCGATCATCGAAATTCTTTGGGACAAGAAAATAACATTGAAGTAGTTCTTCAATTTCTTCTTTATTTTCACTAATCAGTTCATTATCAAGCTGTGAACAGATTGTTTTCTGAATCGAGAAAGACTCAAGAAATTTAAGTGTTTCAATAGAAACGATTTTAGGATAACCAAATAATGAATGCCAAATCACTGCAAAATCATTGTCTCGGACAACTTGCAGAAAAGATGATTTTACATAAATATCATTAGGGTCAAATTTCATTAGAATCTCCTTTTGTGTGTTTATGTTTTGAATGTACTAAACTATTTATAAATTTACCAAAATTTCACTTTTTTTTCAATGAGAGTATAATAGAGGTAATTATTAGTTTATAAATTAGTTAATATACGGAGAGGTGACTGAGTGCTCAATGAGTGTTTATGAGCGGAGCGAGTAATTACACGAATTAGTCCACCTTAGGTGGAGTTTAAAGTGCTCGCTTATCTTTGTTTTTGATAGTAGAGTAATATTAAGTTAAATAAACGGAGAGGTGACTGAGCGGTCGAAGGTACTTGCTTGGAAAGCAAGCGTGGATGCAAATCCACCGCAGGTTCGAATCCTGTCCTCTCCGCAACATCGTGCTAGCACGACGTACATCATTCAGTAAAACAAAAAATCACCTAATGGTGATTTTTTGTTTTAAGCACTTACGCACTCCAATGTCCTTGCACCCACTCCCACTGACCTCGATCGTAATCGTATCTCCAATGAGCTCTTACCCATTTTGTCTTTCCGAGTGGTCGAATTGTTCGCATGTTTTGCATACGATCAATTGGTTTTGGTGGCCGAATTTTTCTAAACACCATATTTTATATGGAACCAAAAACAAATTCCTGCTATTCCAGTTACAAAAATCTACCTTTGACTATAATTACCCTTTTAGATATACTGGGAATACTTAAAAAGGTGTGGAAACCGACCTGATCTTTGCGAGAACTATCGATTCCACAAATTAATAAATAGGGTCTTAAGCCCCCAAGAAAGCTACTCATTATAGGGTAGCTTTTTTAGAGGCTCAATACTGTTTTTCATACCAATCTTTACGGGAATTACATGTCAAACGTAACCACTTCCTGTGCTTTGTTGTAGATGTCAATTTGCGCGTTAACATCAACACGATTTATCAACCATCCTCGCAACTCACACTGATGAATAAAGTCACTAATTCGATTAACACCATTGATTTCTTTTAAAGTTACAATTATCCCAAACTTAAGATCTTCGTCACGGGTTGTTAGTCTAGCTTTTGCTTTTACACTTAGACCCCACAAACCACTCTCATAGACTTCTCTAGCGCGAACTCTGGGGGTCAACTTTTCACTAATGTTTTTTGTGTTGTCCCACTTCCTATGCACACCTCTAGCAGAATTTTCGTAAATATACCTAGGCACATCACCTTCAATACTTTGATAATTTTTGTTTATAGGTTTTATTGATCCGTCTTTAATTCTTCCGAAAGTAACATCTAATTCAGTATTTGTATAATCCACCCCCTGATTAATAGAACAGCTTGGGAAATAACACATTGTTGCTTTAGCAATAAACGGGTGCTTGTTTTTATGAATCGGAACCGGAAGATTATAGGTATATGTATCCCATTTTTCAGACACACCAGTGATGATGAATTTTATTTCGTCATCGTCTGTTTTTATAATATCCTCAATTCTTTGTGGTACAGCGCCATGACCCATTAAAAGCGCAAGGTGTTGGTCAGCCCCAATCTGCTTCCAGCCTGCCGCAGCATCTACAATTAGCGCCTTAGCAACTTCTCGGCTAAGCCCTAGGACTTCTATCAAGTAAGCTACTTTTCGAGTGACCCATGGCGCAGCGTATGAAGTACCACTACACAACTCTTCGCCTAAATGCGTGCATACACTTACATAGTCATCTGTATCGCCACCAAAACTGCAGACGTCAGGTTTGTTGAAAAACGAAAGCACAAGCCCTTTCCTTGAATAAGATGTGGGTTTTCCTGTGCTGTTAATAGAATTGACCACCAATGAATTTATAGAGTCAGCTGGAGAACCAATCCTTTTTTCTTCTTGAGGATCACCGAGGCGCTTATTAGTGCCTGCAACAATAAAAATAACATCATGTTCACACTGTATTTCATCCAATACTGCTGCTTCAGGTGATATGAAGTTCTTATTAATCTCTCTATCAGAACCTAACGATAAATTCCAAACCCTTATATCAGGATTCGCAATTATAATTTCCTTTATTTTTTTCATTATCGTAACAGCACTATACTGCTTCTGTGTAGTTACTCCAAAGTGTTTGACTCGAAATCTTCCACAGCCGTCATCTAAATGAGGATTAAAGGCAGGCCCATCAACAATAATGGAACTTACCGCAGTGCCATGAATATAGTCTTCCGCATCTAGAGTAATTTCATCTGGAATCTTCTTTTCAAAATCAACCCATTCAGAAAAATACACTGATTCATGAAACATGGTATCAATAACACCTACAACAGGTTCAGTTGTTGGAGGATTAATGGTTATGGTTGAACCCTGCGGTTTTTCACCCACAATATCTTCATAACTAAACTTAGATATGTCCTCAGTTGCCATAGCAATGAGATATGGTGCTTTTTCAGCCAAGACTTTAATTTCTTCAGGAAACAAGAGTAGGGTCGTATCAGCAAGCTTCTGATTTGGCATAATATCAATACCAATACTCTTCATTAAATCAATGAGGTTTGCATTGGTTCTGTATATAGTGATAATCGACTGGTCGGTAGTGTTTGCGCTATTATCAGGGACTCCAAACCCTTCAACATAATGTGTATCAACAATTATATGTCTGAAGTTGGTCTTTCCTACGCCGTATTTTTTATATTCAATTTTCTGAGTTCCCAAACGTTCAATCTGAGCGTATGTTATTGATCCACCAAAAATTTCATCTAGTATCTTTGCTGAACCACGAAGTTTACTAATAGTATCATTCACCACATGATCACTGACATGATGTGTGATTATATGTTTCTTCTCATCTCCATCTGCAAATTTTGCCCCAACAACTGAATCGTTTGGCGTTCCACTTCCGGAAGAAAAGTACCCTTTCACTCTGTTGCTTTTTGCTATCACTTTGATGTAGTGAATGTCGATCAGGCATCCGCTAATAATAGATTCACCAACCCAGTAGTGGGCTAATTTTTGTAACTGGTCCGCCAAAGAATTTATCTTTTCTGATGTCACAGCAGGTTCGTTCTTCGGTATGTTGCGAGGACCGTACGCATTGCTACTTGAACGGTCTTGCAGATTTCCTTTTAATTGGAGAATATCATTCATAATCTTATATATTTAAATCTCTGGCCACTTGACTCTTCGATTTATCGGTAAGAATTTCAATATCACGAACAGTGAATCCTTTACTCTGAAGTACTTTCAAATCAAGTGCATCTTTCTCAGAATGTATCGCTTCATACATTTTCTTTAAATAATCATACTCACTCTGAGGGTCACTAAAAGCTAAAGCGATTTTAATCATGTTCTTGAGATCGCCAGGGTACGGTATATGCTCCATGGTCAGGAGAATTTTACGGAATAGTCGTTTATTACGACCTGCCGATTTAAATTTCGTTAGAAACTGACCAAGGATGGACTCAGCAACCTCAACCAAGTCTTCATCACTGTATCGGTTGAAATTGACAATCATGTCAAAACGTCGAAATAATGCCTTGTCGAATTGGCTATACAAATTAGTGGTGGCGATAAGAACAACATCATCACTCAGACCATCAAGGCCTTTAAGCATCGAAGAAGTCACTCGGCCCATTTCTCGTAAGTCGTTTGAGTTTACTCGATCAAGAGCAATAGCATCTATCTCATCAAATAGTACAATAACTCGCTCTGGTTGTGGTAGATTTTTTAATTCTACAAAAACCGAAGCGAGGTTTTTTGACGTTTGACCGAGCTTGCTATCAATTACTGTATCAAAGTCGATAATATACAACTCACGCTCAAGAATACGAGCCACTTGCTTAACCGTCTCAGTCTTACCAGTACCAGGCTCACCTTCGAATAGGAACTTGGTAATATCAGCTTTGTGGCCAATTGAATTAATGATGCCTATCACGTCTTTCTGTATCTGTGACGGGAGCGGTAGAGTACTGCTAGCTGAAAGATTTATCTTGCTAAAAAACGGTAGGTTATACTCGTTGTCTTGAGGAACGAAGGTATTGGTACCAGAGAGTAACGCCATGATATACTGAGCTAGCTCCGAGTCACCGATGGAGTCAAAATATCTGGCCATATCGTACGCTTCTTTTTTGAAGCCAGAATCGTTCTTCTCGGCGTGATATTTAATAAGATTGAGGATATTTTTTTTTTGTATTTGCTCTTTCATACTAGTATTGTAGCATAATGTGGGACAAATATATAGATAAAAGGGACAAAATGTGGAAAACTGTTGCATGGAAAACTTTATAGGGCTTATTTTAAGCCAATTTTTCCATTTTTTAAGCTAATACTAGACGTGAAGCACAACATAATCTCTCGCTTCTCTTCAAGAGTGCCGTTCTTAATCAGGAATTTCACATAATCCCTAGTATCTACGTCAGACACCACGGTATCCATCTCATTCCCCAATAGGGTTGCTTGGAATTTTTTATAGCGAGCCACCTCCGCTTTTATTTTCTTAAGAACGCCTGTTTCGTCCATCTGTATCTCATCAACCAAGTTCTGTAGCTGTTGAATAAGATTGTTTTCGTTTATAAACCCACATTTACAATATTTATCTTTCGCTTTTGTACAACCATAGTAAACATGTCGATTAAAATCTCCACTTTTTAATTTTTTGAATTTTTCAGTTGCTGAAATTCCAGATCCACAAAGTCCGCATTTCATAATTTTGGTAAAGGCAAATTCAATATTTTCTTTTCTAACAAGTTGAGAATTCTTTACTTGACCTTGTACTAAATCAAAAAGTTCTTTGGTGATTATTGGCTCGTGTTTTCCTTTGTACCAATTGCCTGATCCTCTGGGATATTCAAAAGTTCCATAATAAAATGGATTCTCTAACATCCGATAAATATTACCTAGACTAAAATGTTTCTTTCCAGCTTCTGTTCTAAAATTCAAATCAAACCTAAGCCAGTGATAAATTTTTCTTCCAGACCATTTCTCATAAGCCACTTTCTCAAATATTTGTTTTATAACAGGGGCTCTTTCTTCATCAATAAGACATTCACATTTTCGATCCATTCTTTTTTCTTTAAAATACCCAGTGGGTGGACAGGTCGGCCATAATCCCATTTCACATCTTGTTCGTAATCCTCTTTTTACATTTATACCTCTATTATCATTTTCTAGTTTTGCCTGAGAACAAAGAATCATCAAGAGAAATTTTTCGTTTGGAGAATTAGAAAAAGTTTGCCCATAAGTACGAATACCTATAAGTTTTTTTGCATCCATTAAATCAACAACAGAACCAAGATCACCTGCATTTCTTGATAATCTATCAGGTGCCCATGTGAGGATAGCGTTAAATCGTCCTTCCGATATATCACGAAGTAATTCTTTAAATACAGGTCTATTATTCGAGTCTTTAGCTGATTTTGATTCTCTTCTAATATCTATAATCTCGAGACCCTCTCTTTCTGCTATCTGTAACATCTCTTTGACTTGAGAATCAATAGACAGGGCTTGTCGTTCGTCTGATTCAGTACTTTTTCGAGCATATAGGCAATACTTCATCTTAATGTCTGGAATTACTGCCGACTTGGTTTGTTGTGAAAATGTATTCGTTTCCATATATATATATATTAATGACAGAGAAAGAGTCTCTTGCTAAGCGATGTGGCGTCGACAACTTGTTGGCAACTTCCCTTAGCAAAACAAAGGATTTGCGATAAGGTGTATGGATAATACTGTAAAGATACGGTATTATGTTAATTAACAATTGAATATTAGTAGTAGACCTAACCCTTATAAAATTTTTATAAGGCATGGTTGAAAAATCCGCTAAAGTATAAAAGACTCCTCGTCCAGAGTCACTTTAGCGGTCATGTGGGGAAACCCATATGGGATGAGCTTCGGTTCATTCGCGATGGCGAGGAGTCTTTTGTAATTCTAAAGACTTCCACCGTTTTTAAATCCGCTAAAGAAATATGTCAAAAATAAACAAGTTAACAGAAAAGGTAAAAGAACATTTAGATATAAATGAAAATATTCTTACTGTAGTTCTTGGCTCATATGAAATTGAAAGGTTTGGTCAAAAAACAGCACGGAAAGGTATTTTTTTAACAACAGATGATCGCTTGGTCTTCTTTGCAAAAAAACTTATTGGTTACGAACTTGAAGTATTTCCATACTCGAACATATCTTCAATTGAAGTAGGTAAAGGAATAATGGGTCATACTATTTCATTTTTTGCTTCTGGTAATAAAGTAAAAATGAAATGGATTATAAGACAAGATGATAGCGTAAAGAAACTCGTAAATCATATACGAGATCATATTTGTAAAAAATAATTAATATTGCTTATAAAGAATCGGAATCTCTCCATCTTCTTTATCCCACCCATTTATCTCTATCATTTTTTGAGCACTTTCACTAAATGATCTGTTGGGGTTATTTTTCATAACTTCTCCAACAAGAATTGCAAAAGCATCAGCTAAGTCATCGTATCGCTCTACTCCAAAACCAATAAGTTGTTGAATCAAAGTTTCAGTTCCTTCTTTTGGAAATAATACTTGCCCCGCTTTCACTGTTGGGTTTATGAGTGTTAAGCGAGTTCGCTTATCTCCGACAGACTGGACTCCCTCTGCAGGGTATCTATCTTTTTGTAGCATTTGTGGAAAAGCCCTTTGATACATATTATCCTCAATAACAAGTCTTGTTTTCTTTCCATTATGAGAAAGACTTAATGAAAGTAATTTAGCTTTTTCTATTGCACTTGGAAAATCCAAACGCTCATTAATTGGATTTGGCAAAATATATATTCTCATATTTTCACCATAACCATACACACTAGCTGAAACCATAGCAGTACAATCAGCCCGTTCTCTTTCTGAAATTGCTAAGTCAATTGCTGTAAAAGTATAGCGATAACTATTTTCTGGTGTCCTACTAGGAATTTCTTCATGATATCGAATCCATTCTGGGTGGATAACCCTATCAGCATCAGAAACAATCTTTAAAAGATATTCTTGGCACCAAGACTTTTCATTACCAATTCTTAACCTCTCTGCTTCCAAAGCTAATTTATTTGGGTACTTACTTTTCCAAAGTATTAATCCATTATCATCGACAAGTGGATATTCTCTATACTCACCAGTTCTTTTTCCTTCTAATATTTCTTTCTTTAGTCTCATCATGATTGAATCTTCATGAAGAAGTGTTCCAACTATAACCAACTTTGTATTTGTTTCTCCTGCAGGAATAATATCTTTCGTTAGCCAGTCATATGTTTTATTTCTTCCGTCCAATGTCTTTATCGAATCATTATCGTCTAAGTCGTCTGCAATAATCAAATCAGGTCTATGTTGTTTGTGACGCATCCCACGGATACTTTGCTCGGTTGAAGCAAAAGTTATACGAGCATCGTAATGAGGAAGGACCAAAGATGATCCCCATTCACCACTGTCTTCTTTGAAAGGTCCTAAATCACTTTGAAGTAATTTATTTTCTTCAAACTCTTTTCTTAAGTTATTGAAATGTTGTCGTGCTTTTGCTTGAGTATGACTGAGGATAATAACAAACTTTTTTCTTCGTCTTCCAAGTATCGACCAAATAGCTAAACTCATATTAAGAATAGTTGATTTACCAATTCCTCGAGCCGCGGTGATTACAAGTGTTTGAATATTTTCATTAGAGCTTAAATCAAACATTTCTCGGTGAAAATCTGCAAATTCATATTCCATATAATGTCCAAAGTAAGCACTGAAAAATAATAAGTGATTTTCTCTCGCAATACTTCTTCTCACTTTTATATCCTTTAGCATTATTTCAATAATTTTTTGCGTTTCATCAGTCATGATTTTTTTCATTAGGTTTAGTTGAAGTTGCAAGCTCTAAAGCTCTTTTTACAATAGTTTCTTGTTCGGGCGTAAGATCGTCGTCATCAATTCCTATTTTTGTGGTAACTTCAACTTTGTTTTTAAACTTTGAATTTCTATGTCGAAGCCAGAAGCTTATAGCAGAGAAGTTTTTCTCTTTAATAAGTGTCAGTAATTGACTTTCACTCATATCGTTAACTAATGCTTCACCTTCAGCTAAAGCTTCTTCCATTTCTTTGCAAAACTCCTTATCTTCCTTTTTCCACCTATAAATACTATTGCGAGAAACTCTTGTTTTTTCACAGGCAACTTGAACAATAGGAATTTTCTTTAATTCATCAAGAAAGGAATCTCTAACTTTATTTTTCTTTGACATTTTCTATTTTTGCATTAACGCCTGTTAATTTTTCATATCTTTTAATCACAAGATCACAAAAGATAGGTTCTAGTTCGACCGCGTAGACTTTGCGTTTTAATTGCTCTCCTGCAATTAAAGTACTTCCTGATCCTGAAAATGAATCAAGAATAATATCTCCGGGTTTTGTACATCTACGAATTGCCTTTTCGTGTAACTTTGGTGGCTTGCTTGTTGCATGTTCATAGTCTTTGTGAGAAAGACGTTTAACAAGCCATACATCGAGTTCATCAAGAGTTTCTTCAAGTAAGTTATTACCTGTAGTAATCTCTTTATTCAAAACTTCATTGAGGTTTTGAATATTCTTAGTAATGTATGGTTTTCCTCGCACACCATAAGTACATGGTTCGTAGCACTTATTAAATGCCACACTCGGAACAGGGTTGTGTCCGTTTTTAATCCATAAACACACTCTTTTGTTTGTTATCCCAAGTTCTCGATATAGTTCTTGAATTAACCAAATGTATGTTTGATCACACCAGTAGAAAATATGTGTATCCTTCTTTGCTACCGACAGTGCGTTCTCAAGACTTTGTTTGATGAGATCCCTATAATCAACTTCAGACTTGTTGTCATTAACGGTCCCACCATAACTCTGTTTTCCCCCAATACCTTTGTTGTAATCAATTGAGATGTTGTATACAGGATCAGAATAAATCATTGAAGCTTGTTCGTTACCAAATAATCTTTTTAAATTTTTTGGATCAGTGGAATCACCACAAATTAATTTATGGGGGCCAAGATAAATAAGATCACCTATTTTTGTTTTAGGTTTCTTAATCTGCTTTAATTCTTTTTCAACTTCAAAATCTTCGTCTTGCACTTCTAACTCATCATTCCAAAGATGAGAGAGGTCGACTTGGTCAAAACCAATATCAATCAACAAATCTAGATCAAATGATTTAAGTTTTTCAAAATCCCAATCACCACCAAGAACGTTGCTTGATATAAGGTATTGTTCCGATTCTTTTTTAGTGAGTTTACGGTTTGGAATTCGTACATCTATTTCCTCGTCACCTCGTCCAAGTAATTGCAATACTTTTAGGCGTTGGTGTCCTGCAAGTATTTTGTTGTCTATATCAATTGCAGGAATCTCAACAAGATTGAATTTTTTAAGACTCTTTGTTAAATCTTTTAATTGTTTTGGGCTAATTGACCTAGGGTTTCTCTCGAAAGGCACCAAATCATTAATCCGACGTTTTTCCGTTGTCCATTTTAATTTATACATGTTGTTTATTTCTTAATTTTTAATATTAAGAGTAAACGAAAAAAAACACCCCTTAAATGGTGTTTTCATTTTGTCCGGAACAAATCTAGAAAACAAAAACACCTAGTCTGAAATATCAGACTATTACTTTTTGTTACCTAGATTCACTCCGGTTCTGCCGATGTAAATCTCTTCGTCTTAGGTTTTTCCTTAGACGGCCTCGTTAATGTAATTGGTACTGCCGATTACATGGTAGCGCTCGAGGAGATGCGCTCAATATGTGGTTTTCTTCAAGAACTCTTACCTTTAATAATATAGGGTCCATATATTATGTCAATCAATCCCGTGTATAATTTCACAATGAATCTTAATTGTATTATAAAAGAATTAAATAAAACTATTCGTGAAAAACAACCTAAAAAAATCAGTAGCTCATGGATAGTTCAACATGTACCTCGTGCATATAGATTTATACATAAAAATATCAGAACTGAAACAGATGAAATAGATTGGGATAGAGTTACCAGTCTTCTAGAAAGAGAATTTCAGAGACGTTGGGTAAGGTACAGGCGAAAAGTAGTAAAACCATATGAAAACAAAGACGAGGTTAATCTTATCTTAACTAAACATAAAGATAAGCTATATACTTTTATTACTTCACTTGATGAGAAAGATTTTGCCTCTAGGGACAAAATTCTAGTTAAACTTGTAAGATTGTATCAAAAAGGTAATGTCTTAGCTCAACAAGAATTAGTTGGTTTGCTCACGTACACAGTTGATGATTGGATTGATCGTTATTATTATCTGAAAAAATGGAAAGGTTATACTGATGATGTAGAGGATAAAATAAAAGGATGTATACGTTGTTATCGGTACACAGGATCTTTTCTTGGGTATTTGTATAAAACACTAGAATACTCAGGAAGGGGTATTGTGCCTGTCCAAAAGTATTCTCTTGATGATCCTGTATTAGATGGAGCAAGAACGAAAATTGATTATGTTGTAGAAGAAAATAATACTTAGTTGTGGTTTAACAGAGTTGGTTTTAAACAAAATACTTGCATTATTATATAAAATAATTTATACTATTTATACCATGACAAATAACCTTAGTGACAAAGACAAAAAAGCTTTTGCCCTTATCCGCAACAAGATTATCCATTATGGTGAAAGCCCTACCCTTCGTGAAATTAACGAAGTAACGGGTGGAAGATCTCCAAGGTCAGCAAGTCTTGTAATTAATCGACTTATTGCATCTGGTCTTATAAAGAAAAAAGGGAGAAACTTAGTACTCGTGAATACTTATAAAGAAAATTCTGTAAGTATTGTAGATGTCCCCCTCGTTGGCTCTGTTGCCTGCGGAACTCCAATCTTTGCAGAAGAAAATATACAGACCTACATTCCTGTTTCAACAAGAATGGTTCAAAAGGGATCAAAATATTTTTTTCTCCGAGCGTTAGGTGATTCAATGGATGCAGATGGAATCAATAATGGCGACTTGCTTCTTATAAGACAGCAAAATACAGCAGACAATGGAGATAAGGTAGTTGCTCTTATTAATGATGAAGCAACTGTCAAAATTTTTGAGAGGACTCGTGATGCTATTATTCTTCGACCAAAATCAAAGAACAAAGAACACAGACCTATCGTATTAACAGATAATTGTATGATCCAAGGGGTAGTTGTTGCAGTACTTCCAGAAGATCTATATTAAAAACATATGGCAAATTACCATGTAACAAATCCAAAAGGTTCTGGCGTTTGGAAAGCTATCAAAGCCGGAGCAAATCGTGCTTCTGCTACAGCTAGCACCCAAAAAGAAGCCGAAAAAATCGCAAAAGAATTATCAGCTAAATCTGGTGGTGGTGAAGTAAGAATTCATAAACCAAACGGTGGTCCTATTCGTGATAGTGACACAGTAAAACCAGGCAATGATCCATGCCCACCTAAAGATACTAAATTTTAAAAACTATGTTACAAACATTTTTAATCGCTTACGATTTAAACAAAGGAGAAACATCATCAGAATATAAACGTCTTATTGATCAAATTAAAAAGCTTGGTTCATGGGCAAAACCACTAGAGTCTACTTGGTTTGTTGTTTCTGAAAGTTCAGCTTCTGAAATCAGAGATCATCTCAAGAAATTTATTGACTCTAATGATGAATTATTAGTAATGAATGTTACAGATGATGATTGGGGAACTATGGGAGTTGATAAAAAGGTTACTGATTGGATGAAAAGAAATATTTAATTCAAAACAAAAATATGGAAATCCAAGAAATTCTAAACAAAACAACACTTGCTTGTAAACAAATATCAGATACTGAGCCCGAGATATGGAAAACAACAGAGTGGAATATATGCTCACATCTTCAGAGTAAACTTAATGAAATGTTTTCTAAACATAATGTTGATGTTGAACTTATAAAGAATGACAGAAAACGTCCTGATATTGCTATTCACAAGAGGAGTAATCATTCAGACAACTTAGTTGTTTTTCAAGCAAAGAAAAATCCAAAAACTAAAGATCTTCAAGAAGATCTCGACAAGATTAATGAAACTTTTTTTAAAGATCCTTATTTTTATAAATTTGGAATATTAATCTCAATAGGAAAGCTACCAAATGTGTTGCCAGACTTTGATAAAAGTAAGATTGGCATAGTCGAGGTTTACGGTTGGGTACTTGATAATAACGAAATTAAAAGTGACATGAAGCTGTAACTTTATATATCGATTATGTGTCACTTTTTGTCACTACAAAGATACTCAAGAATCCTTTAATTTATATATGTTAAAATAAACTCATGTCTACAAAACACTTATCAAAAAAGAATATCCTTAACTTACTTGTTCTGTTGGTGGTAGGTTTAATTATTATATTGTCTGGTAACGGTAATGGTATCAGCACTTCTCCTTCTACTTCATGTAATGAAATCCCGAAATCAGAAATAAAAATAGCATCTTTTAATATTCAAGTATTCGGCAAAACAAAAAGAGCGAAAGAAGATGTCATGAAGGTCTTAAAGAAAATTACCAAAGAGTTTGATGTTGTATTAGTTCAAGAAATAAGAGACTCAAAAGAAGAAACTGCTTCATATTATCTAACTAAAATAAACGAAGATTTTGAATATCCTAAATTTAACTTTATTAAAAGCCAGAGGCTGGGAAGAACAAGTAGTAAAGAGGCTTATGCATATTTCTATAACACTTGCCAAGTGGAATTTTTAGAAAATTCTGATTATGTTTATGAAGATTTAAATGATATTTTTGAAAGAGAACCGTATATCGCTTCTTTTCGGGCTGAAGACTTTGATTTCACACTTGCAGGAATTCATATAAAACCGGATGATGCTGATTCAGAAATTGCTCATCTTGCAGATGTTGTTGATTCAATCTTAAACAAAAATCCTAATGAAAAAGACATAATTGTTATGGGTGATTTCAATGCTGACGGTAGTTATTTTGACGAAGACACCACCTCTAATACTTTCAAATCTTTTCCTTACCATTGGATAATCACCAACGATATGGACACAATGACTAAAACTGGCTGGACATATGACAGAATTGTAATTAGAGACAGTACATTAAATTATGAATATATTCCGAACAGCGCCGAAGTATTTTATTTCGATCAAGAATATGGAATTACCGATCAAGATTTTGTTGTTAAAGTTTCAGATCATTATCCTATATATGCGAGATTTAGAACGGATTTGGGTGATGATGATTAGAGGTTATTGAAACTAATGAATTTAGAGTCATAATTTATCACAAAAGTTACAATTGACTGTAATTTTATATATCAATTATGTGTCACTTTTGTCACTTTTTGAAAAAACAAAGGTGCACGAGGATCCTTCGATTAGTAGTCCTAAAAAGCTTAAAACCGCCTTACAGGGCTTGATACCCCACGGTTCCAGCACGAGGTTGCCCGCATTTGAAATTAGGAATACCACATTGAGTGGTATTCCTGATTTCAAACATACAGAAGAGAAGACAGGATTCGAAAGACGGAAGCGGTACACAAGACGAGCGGAGCGAGTGCTTGTCGCTGAGTCGGGGTCGAGAACACTTAGTAGATTTTGAGCGATAGCGAAGAAATATACTTAGTGATTCGTGACCAATCCTGTCCTCTCCGCAACATCGTGCTAGCACGAAGTAGTTTGTTAGTAACTTACTATTATAAAACCAGTAATTACGTTAGGATAAAAACATGAAATTTGAACTAAAAAACTTAACAAGAAATTGCTCCGACAAAGAAATAATAGATGAGATTAAACGTGTTGATGTAATTGTGGGTAAAGAATTATTAACTAGGAAAGACTATGATGAGCATGGGAAAATAACTTCTGGTACTATTCAAAAAAGATTAGGTGGTTGGCAAAAAGCTCTTAATGTTGCAAAACTTGGACATAAATATTCTGGACGTACAGTCTCTGAAAAAATGCGCAAGCAAAATAAAAATTTAACTGACAAAGAAATTTTGAAAGAATTACGAACGGCTGCTGAGAAACTCGATAAAAATTATATATCCCAAGAAGAAATAAAGGATAATTCAGAAATGATTAGTGCTTCAACTGTTATTTACAGATTTGGTTCTTGGTCCAAAGGACTTAAAAAGGCAGGATTACAATTGTCACCTTACGGAAAAAGATTTACCGAAAATGAATATTATGAAAACCTGTTAAACGTCTGGACACATTGTGGACGACAGCCTTTTTTAAGAGAAATGGCAGAACATCCATCGGCAATTACCCCATCAGCATATGAATCACGTTTTGGAAGTTGGAGAAAAGCACTCGAAGCATTTATTAATAAAATGGATAAAAAAGACGACGAGTTAGAACAAAAAGAGATTACATCAGTTGTCAAAGAGCCAGAAGAAGAAATTAAAAAAATTAGTGTACCAAGCGAAGATCGCCATGAAATTAAACTAGGCTTACGTTATAAAATTTTGAGTAGGGATAAGTTCAAATGTATTAAGTGTGGTACAAGCCCCGCTACCGACCCGAAATGTAAATTACACATCGATCATATAATTCCATTTTCAAAAGGCGGTAAAACAATTCTAGACAACTTACAAACACTTTGCGAAAAATGTAATTTAGGAAAAGGAAATAGACATTCTAAATAGTCGCCAAAAAATTTTTAATTAAAGAGAAGTGCACGAGGGCCTTCAAAAGGATAGAATGAATTTATTAAAAACAACCTTACCAAACTTAACCGCCCACAGTTCTAGCTCGAGATTGCCCGCATTTTAGAGCTATCACGAAGATAATTAAATATATGAAAATAAAGTATAAAGAAAAACCATCGAAAGAAACTATTGACAGATTCTGCAATAAAATAGAAGAGTTTCTATCGTCCCATCAACTTAAAATTACAGTAGAACTTTGGGATAAAGTTCTCGGTCCTTTGGATTCTTTCGTGAATGGAGTACACAAAGAAAGAAGATATCTTTGGATAAAAAAATGTAAAATAACAACACCTGAAATTATTGAGGGATTAGAAATAAGATTGCTTGAATCTGGATTTCCTGAAGACATGACCGATAGATGGATTTGGCTACAGGCACATCAAATACAAGGTACTTTATATTCTTATTTAAAAAAAGATCCCGGTAATCCTAGAGACAAGAAATCTTATTGGGATTTGTGGGACAAGCACCCAAATAAAACAAATGCATCATAAAATTAATAATATAAAAATACAAAATGTTATGGAGGGATGTCAATCAGAGATCAAGGCTTTACTCAGTTCGGCCGCTTCTTTTCCTGAGGAAAAATCAGTTGATAAGTATTTTTTAGTCAGATATCATAAAATGTTGGATACACTTATAAACAATTCGGATTCAGATTATGATGATAAAGATATAAATAAGCATAGACTTCCTAAAAATAAAATTATAAACGGATATATATTTAAATTTCATGTAGATAATTTTTCCCTCTATTTAAATACTACCATCAACATAACGCATTTAAACAATCCGTATAGACAATTTTTTAGAATGGTTTGGATAGATATTATTGGATGGATAAAAAATAACAAAAATAAGATTATTGTTGGAATAATTATTTTTTTGATTTGTTCTGATATCACTTTCTTTTTTGATTGAAATTAAGTGCACGAAGACCTTAATTTTGATAAAATAAATCTATTGAAAAATGACCTCACAGAGTTTAACCATCCACGGTTCCAGCACGAGGTTGCCCGCATTAAAAAAATAAAAATGAAAAAGAAAATTATCATCATAGGCAATGGATTTGATTTAAATCTAGGATTACCAACCTCTTATTCACATTTTTTGAAAAGTCTATATTTTGATGAACTCTTAGAAGACGGAAATCAAATTGCAAATAATTTAAAAAATCGGTCGGAACTCGAAAATTGGGTAGATGTAGAAGTTGCGTTAAAAGATTACGCAGACAATATCAATAATCTTGGTAGTAAAATCCTTTCTTCTTTTAAGGAAGAATATAAAGAATTGGCTAAACAATTTTTAGAATATTTGAAGAGTATTAAATATGATAAAATTAATAAAAAGTCAAAAGCATACAACTTTATTACTAATAACTCGGTAGATAAGTACAACAAAACTACTGACATCTTAATTTATAATTTCAACTATACTTCAACTGTTAAGAATATTTTAGCTAATCAAGGATGGAGTTCTAATGATATCGCAGAGAAACACATTCACGTTCATGGTGATCTTGAGTCGAATATAATATTTGGAATTCAAGACGATACTAAGTCAACTAAATTTCACACGTTTATTAAAAAGACAACAGGTGAAGGATTTCAGAGATGTGATTTACCAGAAAATTTAAAAAAAGGATACGATATTGCGATATTTGGATATTCATTAGGTGTTTCTGATGAGATGTACTTTAAAAACCCATTTAATTGGCTTAGTCAAAACGAAAATATATCAAAATTACATATGGACTTATATTATTTTGGTGAGAATTCTAAGGATGAACTAGATTATAGAATGGATCAATTAACCAATAGTAATTTGGCTGACTTTCTACAATCAGTTTTTTTGGAAAAAATTGATATCTCTAAGCTAACAAAATGAAATAAAATGACTGATATTTTAGAAAAAATAAGAAAATCTGAAAAGAATTTATTTGTTGGATTAGCTGGTCCAGGAACAGGTAAAAGTTATACCTTTAAAACTATTATAGAATCAGATGAATATAAAGGTAAAAAAATACTAATTCTTTCTTTTATAAATAAATTGATAGATGATTTATCTCAAGAATTTAAAGATTTTAAAAATGTAGAAGTTTCGACTTTACATGCTTTTGCTAAAAAAAAGATAGGGGATGTAGATTTTGATTCAAATTTAGATTGTGTTATAAGTGAAGATTATTTTTTTATAAAAAAAGATAATATTAATTATGAAGAAAGATTTCATGAAAATAACTTGACTGAGGACGAGTTAAATTTTTATAAAGAACGAATTCTTTTTTATAAATATGGAGAAAGATTATACTCATTTAATTCCATTATTTATCTTATCAATTTAATTTTTTCAGAACAAGAATCTTGTATTCCGAAATACGATTTAATTTTAATAGACGAATTTCAAGATTTTAATAAATCTGAATATGAATTAATTAAGTTACTCAATAAAAAAAATAAAGTTGTTTTAGTTGGTGACGATGATCAATCTCTATATGATTGGAAAAATGCGAAACCAGAACAAATAAGAAATTTGTATAGTGACGTTAGTACAGAAGAATTTTCTCTTGATTATTGTTTTAGATGCACGGAAGTTATTGTTAATACTACAAATGATTTAATTAGAAACTCAAAGGGTGCTGGTTATTTAGAAGATCGATTAGACAAAAAGTTTTTATATCCAAATAGTATAAAAGAAAAGAACAAAATTAGTGAAAAATACCCTAAAATTGATTTTATACCTTCTGTACCTTGTGGAGGCCACTTGTTGATTTATCAATTATCAGAAGCTATAAAAAAAGATATTGAAAAAGGAGTTAAAAAAAAGATTTTGGTTTTGGTACCTAGTTATTTAAAACAAACAATATATGAAGGTTTAATAAAAAAAGGATTTAATGTTATTAATTTTGAATTATTTTCAGAAGAAAAATGTAATAAAATAAAGCACAAAAATTTAGTAGAAATTTTTGAGATACTTTTTGAGAGAAAAACTGATAATTTATCATTAAGAAAGGTTCTGTTTCTATATTTTTCTTCTGAGGATAAAGTGAAAAATATAATAATTCAAAGTAATCAAGAAAAAAAAGGAATTTGGAGTTGTCTAGAAAAAGATATAAAAGAAAATATAGAAGAAGATATTAAAATTTTTAAAAAAGTTAAAAGTGGTAGAGATAAATTAAATAACAAAGAGTTAAAAAGATTTAGTGAGATTTTTAATTTAAAAAATATACTTTCAAAAATGATAAATGGTTTTGACTCAATTAAAAAAGATGCAACAGAAATAGAGATAACAACAGTTATGAGTTCGAAAGGGCTTTCAATGGATTTTGTTTATTATGTAGGTATAAATGATAAAATTATATTAGATCGAGAAACATCAGATTTTACTGATCAAAAGATATGCGAATTTTTGGTTGGTATAACTAGAGCAAAAGAAAAACTAACATTGATTTCTTTAGAAGATGAAAATCCCAAGATTTTAGAATTTATTGATAAAAAATATATTAATAAAATTAAGCAAAAATAAGACCATGAATAAAGAAGAACTTGAAGAAAAATTTTCTGTATATACTGACCAGATTTCCTTAATGCGAGGAGCTGGTGCTTATTGGGCATTACTACATTATATTATTATTTTTCCAGATATCTGTGGGGCATTAGAATCAACAAATGGATTAGCTAATTCAAGTCGTTATAAAAAGTGGGCATCTGATTATGTTGCAAGCCCGTTTTTATTAGATGATGAGTGGTATGAAATAAGATGTAAAATTTTACATCAAGGAATTACTTTAAGTAGTAGAAGATATGTGAGTTACAAATTTGTTAGTTCTCCTGATCTGAATGGGAATATAATTCATCGTTGTCTATTTAATGATGTTTTAATACTTGATGTTCGTAATATGACAGATGAAATTTTGCAAGGTTTAGATAAATGGTTTGAAGATATAGTTAATAATATCAATCCGACTAAAACTAGAAATGTAGAAAATAATATCAATAATCTATCTTCTGTACAAGATTTGGAAAATGCTTTGGGAGGAGCTATTACTGGATTAAATATGTTTATTTCTGGTTCCACTTCAAGTAATCTTTAATCTTAATTTACTTTTTCATACATAACACCCAATTCATGCTACAATAACCCCAATGTCAAAAAAGAAAAAAGCTATTCTCTCAGCCATAACAACCCTTCTAGCCGCCAGCGGTTTAACTGGCTATACTATTGTTAAAACCACTGATATACAACAGCCTAATTTTGAAACTCAAGAACACAAAATTACCAAAATCATTGATGGTGATACCTTAAAAATCAAAACCGGAATTTTAAAAACACGAAAAATCAGACTCATAGGAATTAATGCCCCCGAAAAAGGAGCCTGCTATTATGAAGAATCAAAAGAAGCTCTAACTGAAATTACCAAAGACAAAAACATCAATATTGAAAAAGATATTTCTGGTTTAGATAAATATAAACGATTGCTTCGTTATGTCATAGTCATCTATGAAGACCCAGAACAAGACAATATCCCAGTCAATTATTATATGATACGAAATGGCTTTGCCTTTTACCAATCTAGCCCGCCAGATAATAGATATCGAGACTTATTCATTACCGCTCAAAGACAAGCCCAAGAAGACAATCTAGGATTATGGAAAGACTGCGATTATCAAGAACAAGTGAGTGAAGGAGCCGCAGCCCTGAGAGAACAAAGCACCGAACCAATAGATCCAGAATGCATTATTAAAGGTAATATCTCCGATGCCGGATACGGAAAAATCTATTTATTACCAGGTTGTGATAATTACAAAAGAACCATTATAGACACTAGAAAAGGAGAGTCTTATTTCTGCACCGAACAAGAAGCTCAATCTGCTGGTTTTCGTAAAGCCACAAACTGTCCATAATAATATCCTGTTCTCTTTATAACTACAATGAAAAAAATCCTCAAAAAAATTGGAAAAAACTTATTAATAGGACTAATGGGTTCTATTATAGGAATTATAATTTCGGTTATTTATATTCTTGCAATTTGGCTTCCTATGAACTCTGATGAGGTTGGTTTAAGTATCATTGCTGTTTTACCCTTTATATTAATCCTATTTTCAATTATGGGTGCAATTTTTGGCGGAATTTTAGGAATTATTATTTATCAAATCATAAAATTAATTAAAAGAATTAAATCTAAATAATAAATTAGAATAAATCTAAATCCAGTTATGATACAATGTGTTCATAATGAAAATCTACTCATGGAATATAAATGGAATAAGAGCTTGGTTGAAAAAACCAGAAGTTAAAAATTTTTTAAAGAAAGAATTTCCTGATATTTTATGCCTGCAAGAGGTTAAAATTTCTAAAGAAGCTCGAAATAAAGAATTTCCTTTAACTTTGTCTGGAGAAAATATTTTTTCAGAATTTGGCTATATAGAATATTGGAATTCAGCTCAAAGACCTGGTTATAGTGGAACTTTAATTTTAGTAAAAAAAGAATTAGAAAAAAAAGTTTTAATTCATAAAAATGGTCTTGGAGATGAAAAATTTGATAAGGAAGGAAGAACTCAAATCTTAGAATTTAAAGATTTTTATTTAATTAATAATTATTTTCCTAATTCAAATCATGAACTTTCTCGTTTAAATTATAAAATTGAATATAATCAAAAAATACATAAATTAACCAAGAAATTGGAAAAGAAAAAGTCTGTAATTATAACAGGGGATTTCAATGTAGCTCATAATGAAATTGATTTAGCTCGACCAAAAGATAATATTGGAAATGCTGGATTTACTTTTGAGGAGAGAAAATGGATTTCTAATTTTTTGGAAGATAATATGATTGATACTTTTAGAGAACTTTACCCTGAAACAATTCGTTATTCTTGGTGGTCATATAGAGGGGTGGTGAGGGAAAGAAATATAGGATGGAGATTGGATTATTTTGTAGTCTCTAAAAAATTAATGAAAAAAATTAAAAAAGCCGAAATTCATGATGATATTTTTGGTTCAGATCATTGTCCAATATCAATTGAAATATAAAAATAAGTTGTAAGAAAATATGTTAAAATTTAAGTAGTGTTTAATTTTAAAAAACAAATTTTAAAATTGAATGGTGATACAGCAGTTTTTGTAGATTGGGCAAATGTTTACAATTGGAAAAAATCTATCAAAAAAGAACCTAACCCAAAAATTATTTTTAAATATCTTAAAAATTATAAAAATATAAAAGAAATCAATTTCTATTACGGATTAGATGAACATCCAAAATCTAAAAAATTCTTAAAGACAATTGAAAAAATAGGTTATAAACTATCTACAAAACCAGTTAAGTATATTAAAATAGAAAATACAGATATAGAACAAAGAAAATGTGATTTTGATATTGAAATTTGTATGTCAGTTTATGGTTGTTTAGACAAAAATTATGACTCATATATATTTATGAGTGGAGACGGAGACTTTGCTCCGATATATGAGTATTTAATTAAAAAAAGAAAACAAGTTATTGTTGTTTTCGAACACGGTCATTTAGGTAAAGAAGTTTATTGTATGAAGAAAGGTTTGTATAAACTTAGTTTAAGTAAGTTAATGGGTCTGTAAAAATAATCCATCCTCTGTATAATAATACAGAGGAGGCGTGATTAGATTAATTGTAACAAATTAAAATTTTATATCAATTGATGAAAAGATTAAATTTAAAACTTTTTATATAAAAATGCCCCCCCCTATATGCGAACACATAGGGGGGGCGTGATTAGTTCAATTATAACAAGTCAAAATATTATGTCAACTAAAAATTTAAAATCAATTAGGGAAGGTTTTGGAGAAGGTCTTGTTCAAGCAGGGATAGAAAATGAAAATGTGGTTGTTTTATCTGCCGATTTAAGAGATTCAACTAAATCTGATATGTTTGCAGAGAAATTTCCTGAAAGATTTATTGAAGTGGGAGTGGCTGAGCAAAATTTAGCTAGTGTAGCTTCAGGTATGGCGGCTATGGGTAAAATACCTTTTGCAACCTCTTATGCTGTTTTTAGTCCAGGTAGGAATTGGGAGCAAATTCGGACAACTATTACTTATAATGATGCTAATGTTAAAATCATTGGTTCCCATGGAGGAGTCGTCACAGGAGCTGACGGGGGAAGTCATCAAGCTCTTGAGGATATAGCTCTTGCTCGTGTATTACCGAGAATGACTGTTTTTTCCCCTGCCGATTATGAAGAAGCTAAGCAAATGACACTTGAAGCTGTGAAAATAAAAGGACCTGTATATATCCGTCTTGCTAGAATATCTGTTCCTGAATTAGATAAAGAAGAATTATCAAAAGAAGGGGATATTGTGATTATTGCCACAGGTCATTTAGTTCATCAAGCGATTACAGCTTCACAGGAATTAAGAAAGGAAGGAATAAATACAAAAGTAATTAATTTATCTAGAATAAAACCTCTTGACGAAAAAATGATTCTTTCTTTAGCAAAAGAATCTAAGGGGATCATAACAGTTGAGGACCATCAATTAGCGGGAGGAATGGGGTCAGCTATTGCTGAATTTTTATCTGAAAATTATCCCACTAAAATTAAATTTATAGCGGTAAGGGATCAATATGGACAATCAGGAACCCCAGAAGAATTGTTGAAATATTATAAACTTGATGCAAAGGCAATTAAAAATGTTGTTTATGAATTGAATACAGAGATTAAAAATTAAATTGTTTTTTAATGTTTGTTTTGGTACTATCAAGTTTAGAAGTTAACCTTTTAGGAGATAGAAATGCTGAAAAAATCTATAATATCAGTTGGAGCATCAAAGATTTTTAGTGTAGAGGAATTAGGGGGAATAGAAACTCCATTTCCTGTAATTTGTGAGTATTGTGGTTTGGTACATACTACAGAGAATTTTCCTAATCATTCTAGTAAAGTTCCGAATCCTTGTCATGTGGTTGAGGTGATGGGAATAAAAATCGTTATAGAGTGTTGTGGAAAATCAATTGACAAGCTAATAGCTCAATTTGTTATGATTTTTTATAAAAAACTTGATGAAAAAAAGTAAAATCATCAAATAATTTACTCTCCCAGTTTTATTACTGGGATTTTTTTTATTAAAGTTCAGTAACTTTATAATGCTCAGGAGCTTTTTCTAAATATTCTTTTAATTTTGCTTGAGTTAAAAGACCTTTTTGAGCTCCTACAAATTGGACCACACTCATAGAATTTATAGGTCCCCATTGAAGGGCTTCTTCTATATTTTTTCCAATAGCTAAAGCGCTTGTAAAAGCTGAAGCAAAAGCATCTCCTGCTCCTGTTCTATCTAATGGTTTTTGTATATCAGGATACATTGGAGTATAAAGTATTTTTTTACCATCATAGGTATAAGCCCCCTCTGGTCCATCAGTTATAGCAACAATTTTTGGTCCCAAATTTCTCATTTCTTTTAATAATTCAATTACAGTCTCTTTTTTGTTTTTTCCAATTATTTTATTTAATATTTCTGGTTTGATAGGGTTTAAGATTCTTTTGGCTTCTTGAACATTACAGAAAAAAACTTCACTTTGTTCATAAATTTCTTTTAATTTTTCATATCCTAATTCCATTTGAAAAGTTCCTGGCTGAAAAGCTAATTTTACTTCAGGATTGTTTTTTAAATATTTTGCAATTTCTTTATGATAAGAAAGAGAGTTTTTAGCTACAGAACTGAAATAGATCCATTTAGGTGTACCTATATTAGGTAATTTATAATCAAATTCAGTATGTTTTACTAAAATAGTTCTATCAGCTTCATATAATAATACGAAATGATAATTTGTATTATCATTAGGGTGGATTTTAACAAAATTAGTAGCTACATTTTCTTTTTCTAAAACTCTTTGGCAATTACGACCATGGTCGTCATCTCCTATATTTGTCACCAAAGCGGATTTTAATCCTAAACGACTAGCCGATACACTAGCGTTTGGACTATTACCTACAGCTGAAACAACCTCTAGCCATTCGTAAGGGACTTTGTTGGCAAAAGAAATACAAAGTTCAGGACTTCCTTTTTCGTTCCTTACCTTAGCATTGTTTATTTTTATAAAAGCATCAATAACTATATCTCCAATAGCAATAAAATCAAATTCATTATTCATCCCGTTAGAGGCAGGTCGCGATCATTACGACTTGCTTAATTAATTTTTTAATAAGAAGTTCGACATTTCTAATTTAATATTTTATCTCCCATATGTGACCGTGGCCTCTAACGGGATTCATTAAGAATATTATATCATATAAAAATTAAGAAAATCAGCTATCCTATAGCCACTGGCTATAGGATAGCTGATTTCATTAATTTTTTAATTATTTGACAATTAATTATTTATATAGTTTATCCACAATTTTAATTGACTTTAAAATCAGTTTTGATAATATATAAATTGTACTCGGATCGTAGCTTGCTACAATCTGAGTACAATGAAAAACATCGCCTTCGGGTGGTGTTTTTCATTGCCAAAATACTTAGACCTTGGAGGACTAAGTAGAACTAAGTATTGAGTATTTATATTTTCATTCTAAAGTGATAATATTATTACAACTATATCTATACGATAGCCTGTGGCTATCGTATGGTCGATAATAATTTTATAAGATTAATTAATGAATAGAAGGTAGAAAGTGGTAAGTGGAAGGTGGTAGAAAAAATCGTAAAGCGATTTTTCCCAACTTTGGACTTTATGGACTTTTGACTTTCGACTAACTTATTATGTTTAAAAATATGTTAATGAAAAAGATGCTTAAGTCACAATTAAAAGATGTACCTGAAGCAGAACAAGAAAAAATTTTAAAAGTAGTTGAGAGTAATCCAGAATTATTTCAAAAAATTGGTCTAGAAGTACAAGCTAAAATAAAAGAAGGAAAAGATCAAATGTCAGCCACTATGGAAGTTATGAGTAATTATCAAAACGAACTTAAAGATATATTGAAGTAATATACTTAAATAATAAGAAAACCGCTCAGATAGGAACGGTTTCCTATTGAGCGGGATTATATAAGAATTATACCATTATAATAATGATAGCCGAGAGGTTGAGCATCTTCAGTGATCCATTCTTTCCCCCAAAAAATAGTAAAGTCATTTACCTCTGGGTTGTTCACATAGCTTAAATTTGGGTAATCCTTATGTTTAAATAAAGATGGTCCACGACCCCCGATGAATTTTTCATTCAGTATGGTTGATTGAAGAGCAAGTTTCAAAAACGGAACTACCTTTTTTGGGTAAAATCCTCCGTATTGCATAACCCAAACAGGAACATTATCAAGCCAGATAGTTATTGTTCCAAGGGATTTGTTGCTGAGAGGGGTGACACAATATGCATCTAAAACAGAAAATTTTCCTGATTTGAAAAGGATACATTTGTATCCTGGCAATTCATCAATTCTTATTTTTTCAACTTTATTGCTACCATAACCACTTTTTGCAGATTCCCAAAACACTTTCTTGATGTCTCTGGAAGTTAAGTCCTTAAGTCTCATTGTAATTACTCTCCTTTTTTTGAGGTTTATGTTTTTTTCCTTTAATACAACTGTGAATATAATACAATAGTTAAAGTATTAAGTAAAGGATTTTATTTGCAAAATCTCTAGAAATTAACTTAAAAATATGTGATAATGGGTTTTTATTAATCTTTAAGTTTTTAAATTTAATCAAAAAATGCTTTCAATTGGCACGGTAGGAACACTAAACGACATAATATAAGTAATATAAAAATTCCCCTTGAATTCACCATAAAACTACCCGCCCCAAAGAAATTGTTTGGGAATTGCTAAAAAATAAAAAATGAAAAAACTAATTATTTCAGAAGAATACATCGGTAATGTTGGAGTTAAATATATTTTTGAATATTATGAATGTGATTCTTTTGATCATTTACCAAAAGAAAGTTTAAGACAATGCTATTCAACAGCTTTTTATAATGAAAAGATGGTTATAGTTCATAATGGTAAAAAAGATACTTGGGGGTTGGTTGGCGGTTCTGTTGAAAAAGGTGAACATCCTGAAGAGACTTTAATTAGAGAGGTACAGGAAGAATCTAATATGAAAGTTGTTGAGTTTAAGCCTCTCGGTTACCAAAAAGTTATCGATACAAGAGGAATTCAAAAGCCATTTTACCAATTAAGATACTTTACTGTTGTTGAAAAAATAGGAGAATTTGAATCTGATCCAGATGGGTCTATTGATAAAATTCTTTGTATTAATCCAAAAGATTATAAAAAATATTTTGATTGGGGTGGAATAGGTGAAAAGATAATTGAAAAAGCTTTGAGATTGAAAGATTAAAATTTAAATTTCTAGAAATTACCTTTAAAATATGTCATAATAGATTTTTATTATTTAAATTTAATCAAAAAATGCTTTCAATTGGAATAGTAGGATTACCAAATGTAGGGAAATCAACTCTCTTTAATGCTCTAACAGAGAAGAGTGTTTCTGCGGAGAATTATCCCTTTTGTACAATAGATCCCTCAGTAGGGGTTGTTTCTGTGTGTGATACTCGTTTGGATAAATTGAGTAAATTTTCTAATTCTAAAAAAACTATTTATACTGCTATTGAATTTGTGGATATTGCTGGGTTGGTGGAAGGGGCACATTCTGGTGAAGGTTTGGGTAATAAGTTTTTAGCTAATATTAGAGAAACAGATGCTATATTACAGGTAGTTAGGATATTTGAGGATAATGATGTGATTCATGTAAAAGGAAAAGTAGACCCTATGAATGATATTGAGGTTATTAATCTTGAGTTAATAATGGCTGATTTTCAGACTGTTTCTAAAAGAATTGCTAATTTAATTAAAGATGTGAAAAGAGGAGATAAAGATTCTGTTTTAGAAAAAGAAGTTTTAGAAAAAATTGAGAAAATTCTTGATGCAGGGAAATTTGCAAATTCTTTGGATTTATCAGAAAAAGAATTAGAAGTAATTAAAGGATTACATTTATTAACTATGAAGCCAATTTTGTATGCTTTTAATAAAAAAATGGGAGCTGAAAATTTAGACGAAACAGATGATGAAAGATGGATCAAGGTTGAAAGGTTTTTAGAGGAATCTAATTCTAAATGGGTTAAGATAGATACTCAAATTGAACATGAATTAAAAGATTTACCAGAAGATGAGCGATTGGATTATAAACAATCCTTAGGTGGTTCTAGTGATGATATAGATTATTTAATTCATAAGGGATATGATTTATTAAATTTGATTACTTATTTCACAACAGGGGAGGAGGAATCTCGGGCTTGGACAACTAAAAGAGATTCTACAACTCCTGAAGCAGGGGCATCTATTCATACAGATTTTATGGAGAAATTTATTAAAGCAGATGTAATTAATTGGGAAGAATTATTAAAATCAGGGTCTAGATCTGAAGCACGAGAAAAGGGGTTTATTCGTATGGAAGGAAAAGAATATATAGTAAAAGATGGAGATGTGATTGAGTTTAAAATTTAATAAATAAAAAAATCAGCTATCCTATAGCTACTAGCTATAGGATAGCTGATTTTTTTATTTATTATTACTTGGACCTTGGAGGTCCAAGTTTTAGTTTTTTAGACAAAATTAATCCCCGCAAAACACATTGTGTCTGCGAGGCTTTTTTAACAACAAATTGGGTTTTTCTATATCCGGAGGCTGAGCCTCCGAATATTAATTAATTATTGGTTAATCAATATATTTATTGTAATAAAAGGGTGTATTTGATAATATTAGATTAATTAATACTAATTAAAATAATATTATGAAAACAAAACAAATTTTAAAATGGCCTCTTATTGTGGGAATAGTAATAGTGTTAAATTTATTCTTTTTGTATGCAATTAAAGTTGCTTATCCTAAACCTGTTTATGAAGATTTTTGTCAAAAAGAACAAGTAATTGAAAGAATAGATAATCAAGAACAATGTTTAGAAAAAGGAGGTCAATGGGATGAAAATATAGGTGTTATTTATGATAGAGGTATAGAGATACCTATTGGAATTGAAGGAAGAACAAAAGGTTATTGTAATTTAAATTTCGTTTGTAATAACGAATATGATGAAGCAAGAGAAAATTATGAGAAAAATGTTTTCATAATGTTGATTATATTAGGTGTAGTTTCTGTTGTGGCTGGTTTCTTAACTATTGGTAAAGAAGTAGTTTCTATCGCTCTATCCTTAGGTGGAGTTCTATCTTTTGTAATTGCTTCTATTAGGTATTGGCAATACGCAAGTGATTGGTTGCATTTGATAATTCTTGGGATTGCTTTAGCTGTATTGATGTACTTAGCAATAAAAAAATTCACTGAATAATTAAATTAAAATTAGCACACTTCTTTGTCGTCTTCGGAAAAATATTCTTCACCTTACCAGTGGTAAGGCTCAGAATATTTTTCCTCGTCTCCTCGAATTGTATCTAATTTTGAATTAATTAAGTAAAATATGTAAAAATATGGAAGAATTTAAATTAAGTAATTATAAAGGAAAACATTTTGTGATAAAGGATGAAATTACTTCCGAAGATATTTCTTTTTGTGGAGATGAAATTGGGGTAATGACTAAAAAGCAAGTGTTAGATAAAAAATTTATTGAAGAACATAAATCATCTTGTGATTATTATGGAATTCCTTGTTATATTGGAAAGGATATAGATTTAAATAAAATTTATAGAAAATAATATTGATGAAAAAATACGATCATAAAAAAATAGAAAAAAAATGGGCTAAAGATTGGGAGGAAAAAGGGATTTATAAAACTTCTGAAGATTCTGATAAAGAAAAATTTTATATTCTAGATATGTTTCCGTACCCATCTGGAGCTGGTTTACATGTAGGACATCCTAAGGGATATATTGCAACTGATATTTTTGCTCGAGTCAAAAGAATGAAAGGTTTTAATGTGCTTCATCCGATGGGGTGGGATGCTTTTGGCTTGCCAGCTGAAAATTTTGCTTTGAAAAATAAAGAACATCCTCGAACTAGTACTGAGAAAAATATAGCTACTTTCAAAGAACAATTAGGAAAATTAGGTTTTTCTTATGACTGGGATAGAGAAATAAATACCACTGATCCAAAATTTTATAAATGGACTCAATGGGCTTTTATCCAAATGTTTAAAAAAGGTTTAGCTTATGAATCTTATGAACCAATAAATTGGTGTCCAAGTTGTAAAACAGGTTTGGCTAATGAAGATTTGGAAAACGGGCGATGTGAAAGATGCGATAGTGAAATTGAAAAAAAACCAATGCGACAATGGGTTTTGAAAATTACTGATTACGCAGAAAGATTATTGCAGGATTTGGATAAATTACCAAATTGGGATAAATCTATAAAAGAAATGCAGAGAAATTGGATTGGAAAATCTGAAGGAGCTAGAATAAAATTCCAAATTAAAGATTTAGAAAAGGAAATAGAAGTATTTACAACTAGACCGGATACTTTGTTTGGTGCAACTTATATGGTTTTGTCTCCCGAACACAAATTGGTTGAAGAACTAAAAGATCAAATCAAAAATTGGGAGGAAGTTGAAAAATATCAAAAAGAATCTCAGAAAAAATCAGAAATAGATAGGTTAGACTTAACCAAAGAAAAAACAGGAGTTCAGCTTAAAGGAATTTCGGCTATCAATCCAGCTGTCGTCCGATCCGAAGGGTTTAGGGCAAATAATGAAGAAATTCCAATTTTCATTGCCGATTATGTTTTAAGTAGTTACGGAACTGGAGCAATTATGGCTGTGCCAGCTCACGACGAGCGAGACAACGAATTTGCAATAAAATATAATCTTCCTATCACTCAGGTTATATCTTCACAGACTGATGAGGAAAATAAAGTTTATACTGGAGATGGAGAATTAGTAAACTCAGCTCAATTTGATGGGCTATCTTCAGAAGAAGCTAAACAAAAAATTACAGAATTTGTAGGAGGGAAATTAACAACAAATTATCGTTTGCAAGATTGGGTATTTTCTAGACAAAGATATTGGGGAGAACCAATTCCGATTATTCACTGTGAAAAATGTGGAGCAGTACCTATTCCCGAAGAAGAACTTCCGATAGAATTACCTGATGTGAAAAATTATGAACCAACCGGGACAGGGGAATCTCCTTTGGCTGGGATTGATGAATGGGTAAACACGGCTTGTCCAAAATGTGGAGGAGAAGGAAAAAGAGAAACAAATACAATGCCTCAATGGGCCGGATCATCTTGGTATTATTTAAGATATATTGATCCGAAAAATGATAAAGAATTAATATCTAAAGATAAAGATAAATATTGGTCACCTGTAGATTTTTATGTAGGAGGAGCGGAACATGCTACTAGACATTTAATTTATGCACGATTTTGGCATAAATTCCTTTTTGATATTGGAGTGTTAAATTATGATGAACCATTTGAAAGATTACAACATGTGGGTTTGATTTTAGCTGAAGATGGAAGAAAGATGAGTAAGAGGTGGGGGAATGTAATTAACCCAGATGAAATAGTAGAAATTTTCGGGGCTGATTCAATGAGAGTGTATGAAATGTTTATGGGACCTTTTAGTCAATCAGGATCTTGGAGTACCAATGGTTTGGTAGGAGCTAGAAGATTTTTAGAAAAAATTTGGAAAATTTCTGAAAATCTGACTAAAACATCTTTGCAAAGCAAAGAGGTTCGTCCGAACATTTCCGATAGGAAATGTTTTAGGAAAGAAGATTCTAAATCAGGTGAAGACCTTATCCGAGAATTACATAAGACTATTAAAAAAGTTGAGGAAGATATAGAAGAATTTAAATTGAATACTGCTGTGAGTTCAATGATGAAATTGGTGAATGTAATTGAAGAAAATCCTAAACCTTCGGTCGGACAAAAGAAAAATATTTCTAAAGAATCTTTTGAAGTATTTTTGAAAATTCTTGCTCCTTTTGCTCCTCATATTACGGAAGAGATTTGGAATCAATTAGGACATACAAATTCAATCCATTTGGAAGAATGGCCAAAATATGATGCTAAATTAGCTAAAGATGATACTTATATGATTGCTATTCAAGTAAACGGAAAAATACGCTCAGAAGTGGAAATTAAGGCTGGAACGAGCGAAAAAGATCTGGAAAAGGTGGTTTTAGCTGATGAAAAGATACAAAAATGGATAGGAGAGAATAAGGTTAAAAAGACGATTTATGTGGAAAATAAACTCTTTAGTATTGTAATTTAAAATTTCTTGACTTATATCATAAGTTATGATATTAATATAATATTAAATTTTATTGGAATTCTAAGATGTTTAAATAAACTCTTGACTTTTTCTATAAAAAATGATAAAAATATAAGAATTATGTTGAATTTTAATTCAAAACAAATAGTTAAACAATTTCTTTCTGAGCTACCAGAAAGGTCTCGTGATATTATTACACAGAGATATGGTTTAGGTAATAATCCTAAAAGATACACTCTTGAATCTATAGGTCAAAAATATAATATTACAAGAGAAAGAGTAAGACAGATAGAAAACCAATCATTAAAGAATATTTGTAATTCTGGAAGTTTTAATGATGCCGAATATGTTTTTAAAGAATTAATGACTATTATTGAATCTATTGGAGGTATTGTGGCAGAAGATTCTTTGCTTGAATATTTATCAGAAAATAAGTCAGAGCAAAATAATTTATATTTTTTCTTAATATTAAGTAATTCTTTTATAAAAGAGAAAAATATACCTGAATTTGAAGCAAGATGGTTTCTTGATAAAACATTATCAAATAATGTTACTGATGTTTTAAATAATGTTCATAAAAAATTTAATGGTGATGATCTTATGAACGAAGATGATTTAATGTCTCTAGTTAAAAAAGAAATTAAAAAATCTAAAAATATAAAGGAATTTAATCAAGAATATGTAAATAGATGGTTAGATTTATCTAAAGTTATAGCAAAAAATCCTTTTGGTGAATGGGGGTTAGCAATGTCTCAAAATATAAAAATTAGAGGAGTTAGAGGTCATGCTTATTTAATTGTTAGACAGAATGGTTCACCTATGCATTTTACAGAAGTAGCTAAAATGATAAGTAAACATTTTGGTAAAAAAGTACATACTGCTACTTGTCATAATGAGTTGATAAAAGATGAAAGATTTGTTTTGGTAGGACGAGGTCTTTATGGTCTATCAGAATGGGGTTATTCTAAAGGGATAGTAAAAGATGTTGTTAGGGATATTTTAAAGAAAAATGGTCCTTTAGCTAAAGAAGATATTATAGAAAAGGTTTTGAGAGAAAGATATGTTAAAGAAAATACAATTTTGGTTAATCTTCAAAATAGTGATTTTTTCAAGAAAAATTCTAATGGAAAATATTCTTTAATTTCTAAATAATATAAAAAACAAAAATCGGCTATACGATAGCCTATGGCTATCGTATAGCCGATTTTTGTTTTTACTATATACAGTTTAGTTATTTTTAATTTTGTTTTTATAGTAAAATATAAATTATATGTTAGAAACTTTTGTAGCAATTTTACCTAATACTTTTGAAGGTTTAGTAGGTGAAACTATAAATATATTGTATTTATTATTACCTTTATGGTTACCGTTTTTTTTAGTGATTATTCTGTGGAACAAATGGATGGATTATATTACGACAAAATTTTCTAATAAGCAGAATTATAAACTTCTTGAGATAAGGTTACCGACAGAGATAAGAAAGACACCTCAGGCGATGGAACTTTTTTTGAATACTCTTTTTGTGACATCAGGAGAAAGTACTTGGATAGCTAAATATATTAATGGTAAATCCAGACCAACTTTTTCTTTGGAAATGGTGTCTTTTGAAGGTCAAGTTAAATTTTTTATATGGACAAGAGGTATATGGAAAAATTTAATTGAATCTCAAATTTATGCTCAATATCCTGATATAGAAATATTTGAAGTTCCTAATTACACTAATTTTATTAAATTTGATCCTAAATCATTGGCTTTATGGGGTTTGGAATATAAATTAAGTAAGGCGGATTTTTATCCTATAAAAACTTATGTTGATTATAGTATGGAAAAACCTGGGGTGAAAGAAGAGGAAAAAGTTGATCCTATTACCCCTATCATTGAATTTTTAGGTTCTATTGGTCAAGGTCAGCAAGTTTGGTTTCAGATTATTGTGAAAGCTCATAAAAAAGAAAGAAGAGTAAAATTAGCTTGGAATGAAAGATTAAGTAAATTAGAATTAACTAAAACAGAATCTTGGAAAGAACAAGGAGAAGAAGAGATTAAAAATTTAATGAAAAAAACTTATCTTGATCCAAAGGATCCCAGCAAAGGTATGAGGATTCCGACAAAAGGAGAGGCTAATATTATAGGAGCTATAGAAAGGAATATTTCAAAATTAAGTTTTGATTGTAATATTCGTGGAATTTATTTTGCTGAAAATGGGAAATTTGATCCTATTAATATTATGGGATTATTAGGAGCTTTTAAGCAATATAATTCATTAGATTTGAATGGCTTTAGTCCTGCATGGGCAACTGGCTTTGATTACCCATGGGAAGATTTTAGAGGTATTAGAGAGCGTAATAATCAAAGAAAAATAGTAAATGAGTATAAACGAAGAGCATTTTCAGGTGATCGTGGATCCTTTGTTCTCAATACAGAAGAATTAGCCACAATTTTTCATTTTCCAGGAGGGGTATCGCAAACACCTACTTTTTCTCGTTTGATGTCAAAGAAAGCAGAAGCACCTTTTGATTTACCGACTTAATTTTTGTAAAAATTAAGTCAAGTTAAAAGTAAAAAGTTGAAAGTTCATAAAGCCTGCCTACCGGCAGGCAGGTAAGAAAAATCGCAAAGCGATTTTTCTTAAAAAACTTTTGACCCTCCTGAGGCGGACTTTCAGCTTTATGAACTTTATGAACTTTTAACTAATCTATAGTATGATTAATTTTAAAAATTATAACCCAAGAAACTTAAAAAGTCTTTTTAATAAACCCTATATTAAAAATAGGTGTGTTTCTTTTTGTATAAATTGGTGTGCTCCAAAATTAACAAGAAAAAGATTGATATCAATTATTGTTATTTTAACGACTATTACTTTATTAAATTTTTATCTTATTAAAGCCCCGTCTGATTTTCCTAAAGGTTCTTTTGTAAGTATAGAAGAGGGAAAGACTTTAAGTGAGATTGCTGAACATCTTAAGGAAGAGAATGTAATAAAATCAACTTCTATGTATATGTTCTTGACTAGATTGTCTATAAGAGGAAAAGGAGTGATGGCAGGGGATTATGTTTTCGGTAAGGACTATTCTGTGATTTCAATAGTTTGGAAAACAATACGGGGTGTGTGGGGTATAAGCCCTACTAGAGTGACTATTTTAGAAGGCTATACTATTTATGATATTGCTGATGTTTTAAGTAATAAATTTGATAAATTCAATAAAGATAAATTTATTAGATTAGCTGAAGATGAAGAAGGTTTTTTGTTTCCTGATACATATTATTTTTTACCAAATGTTACTCCTAGAACTGTAATTAAAACTATGAAAGATAATTTTGATACCAGGATAGAAGAGATTGCTGAACAGATTGAAGACTCAGGAAAAACATTAGAAGAGATTGTAATAATGGCTTCTCTTTTGGAAAAAGAAGCAAGAACCTTAAAATCAAAACAAATAATTTCTGGTATTCTATGGAAAAGAATAGATATTAATATGCCTCTTCAAGTAGATGCTGTTTTTCCATATATTAACGGAAAAAATACTTATCAATTATCTTTAGAGGATCTTAAAGTGGATTCTCCTTATAATACTTATGCTAATAAGGGTTTACCGATAGGTCCAATTGCTAATCCTAGTATATATTCGCTTTTGGCTGCTGTGACACCTATTGAATCAAATTATTTGTTTTATCTATCTGATAGGCAGGGGAATATGTATTATTCCGAAGATTTTGAAGAGCATAAACGGTATAAGAGGTTATACATATATTAATTTCAAAAGAAAGTTTGTTTTGTCTAAAACAAAAAGGCGACCGCAAAGCGGTCGCCTTTTCAATTTTACTCTTTGTTTAAATTTCTATTTATCTAATTTTTAATTTTGTTCTCTTTTCTTTATCTACCTTTGGTAATGTTAGGATTAAAAGTCCGTGTTTTTCATGTGCTTCTGATTCACTTATATCAACTTCAGCTGGTAGCATTATTGTTCTAGAAAAAGAGCCCCAATATAATTCTTGTTGATGATAATTATCTTTAGACATTTCTTTTTCTTCATGACGAGAACCGTGGATGGTTATCATATCTCTTGTTATAGACACATCTAAATCTTCGGGTTTAACTCCTGCTATCATTGCTTTTACAATTATATTTTCTCCTTCGTCATAAATATCCACAGCCAATTCTCCTTCTTTATAATTATCTTCTTCTTTAGAAGATAGAGATGAGTTATTGTTTCCATTATTATCATTTTCAAAATCTATTAACTCATCTATTTCTTTGTCTAAATTATTTGTACCGGTTAATTTGTCAAAAAAAGATTTCATATATTTTTTTTAATCAATTATTTATAAAAGTATTAGATTTTATTAATTTAGTTTTAAATTATTTCTACCTAGGCGTTTAACTTTTTCTAGAGAAAGAATTAGAATAATTATTGCTATCCATGTAATCATAAAAATAATAAATATACCATCATCACCTTCTTTAATTATAAAAAAGTTAAAAGTTGAGTGCAATATTATAGAGAGGATAAGTCCAAAAAATAAATAACTAATTTTAAGGATTTTACTTTTATAAAAAGATAAAGCAATAAATAAACCTATAACTCCAGAAGATAGAATATGGAGTAAAGTAGCTCCCATAAAGCGCATATCGCTTACTAAAATTGTTTTAGTAAGATTAAAATCAATGGATTTTATGGTACTTATTACAAAAAGTGAATTTTCTAAAGCAGCAAATCCAAGAGCTACTGTGATTAAATACACAACAGCATCAATAGGTTCATCCATATATTTCTTTCTAAGAGCGCTGAAATATGCTCCAAAATACTTAAATAATTCTTCGGAGGATGATAATAATATAATTGTTAATAGACCGGTATAAGGAAAATATTTTATAATAAGTCCTTCTAGTGGTAAAACTAAAAGAGCTGTTATCATTCCAATAATAAATGAATAAAAGATATATTTTTTAGGTTCAGGGTTGAGTTTATCTTCTTTTAACCAAAACCAAAGCCAAATAATTGTTGGTAAAAGACCTCCTAATAATGGATAAAGAATTAAGTGATTTGTTATTAATATATTAAACATTAGTCCATTCTTCAATAATTAGATATTTCTTATTTTTAATAGGTAATTCGGTCCAAATTTCTTCTGTGATAAAGGGCATAAAAGGATGTAGTAATTTTAACACATTTTGCAATATTTCTAATAATATTAATTTAATTTCATTTATGTTTTCATCTTTTTGGTTATTTATCTTTAATTTACTTTCTTCTATTATTTTATCTGCAAATTCATGCCATACATAATGATAAATCTTTTCACTAGCCATATAGAAACGATAATTTTCCATATCATCAGTGATATCCAAAGTTAATTTTTGAAGTTTTTGTAATTCAGAATCTGTCTTTCTTAATTTATTTAATTCATCAGATTGTAAATCAATTTCTTTGGAATCATCAATATTTTCAAGAATAAAACGACTAATATTCCATAATTTATTAGCAAATTTTTTGTAAGCTCGGATTTTGTCTTCGGAAAGATTCATATCTGTTCCAGGGGTGTTGCCAACAATTAGTGACATTCTCAAGGCGTCTGTTCCAAATTTTTCGCTCATATCTAGGGGATTGATTACATTTCCTTTGGATTTACTCATTTTCTTACCTTTAGCATCTCTAACCATTCCGTGTAAATAAATGTTTTTGAATGGAATTTCATTGGTACGGTAAATCCCTAACATAATCATTCTAGCTACCCAAAAGAATAGGATATCATGACCTGTTTCCATTACATCGGTAGGATAGAAGTTTTTGAAATCATCTCCATCTGGGTAATTAAGAGTAGCAAAAGGCCATTGTCCGGAGGAAAACCATGTATCAAAAGTGTCAGGGTCTTTTTCTACTTCATTATTACATTTTGGACATTTTGAAATAATATTATCTAAATCAACGATTCCTTCGTTGCATTTTTTGCAAATTTTAGCAGGAATAGGAATTCCCCAAATTATTTGTCTAGAGATATTCCAATCTCTTATATTTTCTAGCCAATGGAAAAATATTTTTTCGTGTCTTTCTGTAACGAAATTAATTTTTTTATTTTTCACAGCTTCCATTGCTTTTTGAGCCAATGGTTGCATTTTAATAAACCATTGAGCTTTTATTTGAGGTTCTATGGGGCGGTTACATTTATAACAAATTTTAATACTGTGCTTAAAATTTTCGTCGGTTTTTACTAATAAACCTTTTTCATCTAATTTTTTAATTATCAATTCTCGGGCGTCTTTGATATTTTTACCTTCAAATTCTTGTCCTGCAATCGGAAGCATTTTTCCATGAAAATCAATAATTTGTTCGTATTCTAAATTATGTCTTTGGGCAATTTCAAAATCAACAGGATCATGCCAAGGTGTGATAGTCATAGCTCCTGTTCCAAATTCCATATCTATTACATCATCTTTAATGAGAGTGGCTGTAATTGGTCCATTTACCCATTCTAAATCAAATTTCTGTCCATCTTTATATTGTTTATATCTTTCATCATCAGGATGAACCACAACGTATTTATCGCCAAATTTAGTTTCAGGTCGGGTGGTTCCTATTTGGAAAGGTCCATATTGAAAATAATAGAATTTATCTTCTTGTTCTATTGATTCAGTTTCTAATTCTGATAAGGAGGTTTGATGTTTAGAACACCAATTTACAATTCTTTTTCCACGATAAAGTAATTTATCATCAGAAAGTTTTTTGAAAGTACCGTAAACAATTTTTTTGATTTCAGGTTCTAAAGTAAATCTTTCTCGTGACCAATCACAGGAAGCTCCAAGAGAACGCACTTGTCCTTCCATAAAACTTTTATTACTCAAAGTGAATTCCATTATTTCGTCATAAAGTTCTTTTGGATCCATTTTGAAACGAGAACGACCTTCTTTTTCCAATTTCTTTTCGTAAACTACTTGAGTTTCAAAACCAGCATGATCTGCTCCAGGAAGCCATAAAGTTTTATATCCTCTCATTCTTTTATACCTAACCATCAGGTCTTCAAGAGCTACAAAAAGAGCATGTCCCGAATGAAGGGAACCATTAGCATTAGGAGGGGGCATAATAATAGTAAAAGGATCTTTGTGTCTTTGGGGAAGATTATCAGGATTAAAAAATCCACTTTTTTCCCAAAATTCATAGATTCTTTTTTCAGTTTCTTGCGGATTATAGGGTTTTAAAAATTTGTCGTTCATAGTGATATATCGTATTATAGCACGAATTATATTTATTTTACTTTTTGTTTTCAGTAGTATAAAATTATTTAATTATCTCCGGAGGTTGAACCTCCGGAGGTTTTAAATTTAATTAAAAAATCCACTTATTAAGTGAGTTTGTTTTCCCTGGGGGTCGTTGTTTTCTTAGCACCCTTCGATGCTTAGATTACGAAGAATTTTTTTAAGATTAATTAAGACTTAAATTTCCATCGGCTGAGAATTCAAGGATTTTTGTTGCGAAAAGTTTTTCTCCTTTTATAGATAGATTTAGATATCTAAAATATCCAGCGATTCCTATCATCACAGCATTATCAGTTGAAAATTCTTTTTCAGGTATCAAAACCTCTAACTTAGACCTTGGAGCACTAAGTTTTTGGAATTCTTTTCGTATTTGATTATTGGCTGTGACGCCACCACCTAAGATTAGAGTTTTAGCATTATATTGTTGAAGTGCTTTTTGGGTTTTTTTGAGTAAAATTTCAATAACAGCATTTTCAAATTCCAAAGCTATTTTTTGTTTTATCTCTATTGGTAGATAATCTTGATTAATTTCTTTTTTCAAATTTTTGACTAAATACAGAACAGCGGTTTTGAGTCCCGAAAAAGAAAAGTCCAAATCATTAGTATTTAACATAGGTCTTGGTAAAGAAATATCAAACTTAGTAGTTGGATTACTAAGTATTCTTTCTATTTCAGCTAATTTTGATATTTCAGGTCCTCCTGGGTAGGGGAGATCTATCATTCGAGCTACTTTATCAAAAGCTTCACCTACTGCATCGTCTCTAGTTTGTCCTATTTTTTCATACTTATTCCAATCTTTCATTAAAATTAATTCAGTATGTCCTCCTGAAATTAATAATGCGATAGCTGGGAACTCAATATTTTCTATTTTTGAACTTGCGAGTGAAGCAAGAAGGTGTCCTTCCATATGATTAACAGGAATTAATGGTTTATCCCATACTAAACTTAGAGCTTTAGCAAAATTAATTCCTACCCATAAAGCTGGTTCTAATCCTGGGCCTTGGGTGACTGTGATTATATCAATATCAGGGATTTCAATTGTAGGGATATATTTCAAAAATAATTTAAGTAATTCAGGTTCTCTTTCTAATATTTTACTTATATCATCATTTATGTCCTTGTACTTAGACCTTGGAGCACTAAGTGAAGAATCTTTGAGGGTTTTTGTTAGAAGAGGAATGAGATTTTTACTATGTTCTCTTTTAGCTAGAGCTGGGAAAACTCCTCCATATTCCTTGTGAATATCAATTTGGGAGATTAAATTATTGGCTAGAATTTTAAATTTAATTGGGTTATCTTCATTATAAAAATCACCCTCAGCTTCTAAAATACTGATAGCAGTTTCATCACAACTTGTTTCTATGGATAATATTTTCATAATAATTTATATTGCGGAGGTGAGAGGATTCGAACCTCTGATGCAGTTTCCCGCATGCCGCTTTTCGAAAGCGGTACCTTCAACCACTCAGCCACACCTCCAATATATTAAACAATTTACCATTTTTTTGCTTTTTTCACAAAAATTGGTATAATATTGGAGTAATATGGCTAAAACATTTTGCTTTTAATCCGATTTTTACGAAGTAAAAAATTTCCGTTATTGAGTAGGGCGAAATAGGAAATAGGCGGCTTTTCAAAAGTCGATGTTCGTGTAAAATATAAGAAATGTAATTAGTTTAAAATAATAAATAATGGCCCTATCGTCTAATGGTTATTGGAATAAAAAACAAATTTCTTTGTTTTTTATCCGATTTTTCTGGAAGAAAAAATTTTCGTTATCGAGCGGTAGTGAGATAGAAAATAGGGTAAGGCTTTGTAAAAGCCGATGTTCGTGTAAAATATAAGAAATGTAATTAGTTTAAAATAATAAATAATGGCCCTATCGTCTAATGGTTAGGACATCGGCTTTTCAAGCCGGCAATCCGGGTTCGATTCCCGGTAGGGTCACAAATTTAAAAAGAGATAGTTTTTCAACTATCTCTTTTTAAATTCTAGTGAATCTCTTATGGAGATAATCGAAAGTCGGAAGAAAATTCGAAATTTTCTGAGACGGGGTCGCGAACACTTATGATTTTGGAGTGCGAAGCACGAACAAAATCATTAGTGATTTGTGACCGATTCCCGGTAGGGTCACAAAACGTTAAGAAAAAGTAAACTGCTTTACTTTTTTAGTTTTGTGAAGGCGGAGCGATGTTTTTGCTTCCCACAAAGAAGTAAAAACCGTGAGCCGGGGTCGGCAAACACTTAGATATTTTTGAGTCCAAAGGACGAAAAAAATATTTAGTGATTTGTGACCACATAGATTATGCATACGAAGTGTTCCTTTGACCACCTCAAAAAACTTTCTTTGCATTTTTTCCTTTTTTTTCGCCCCCCAAATTTTTTTTAGAGAAAAGGAAAAGAAATTTTTTGAGGGTGGTTTCTACAAATAGCCAGTATTGAATGCTTGGAGATACTGACTGCTTACTGCAGGTTGATTTGGTGGGTTGTTGGTGGAATTTTTTAATGTGCTATAATGATATTAATATTTAGGGAATTACCCAACTAGTATATTTATGATATCATACTATGGAAAGTAAAAAAATAACTATCGGGGATAAAATAAAGGCTCGAAGAGCAAAACTTGGTATAACTCAAGATACACTCGCCCGAAAATCAAATGTTCCCTATACAACTCTCACGAAATTAGAATCTAATGTTATTACTAAACCTTCAATTCAAACTGTGGAAAAAATAGCAAAAGGTTTAGAAATTAAAATTGATAATTTGATTAAATAGTTATGGTGAAAAAAGATTATCACAAATGGTCAAAAGACAAACTTGTCCATGAGATTAAGGCTCTTTTACAAAGAAAGAAATTTGGTCTTGTTTGGGAGGATAAAGATGAGAATGTCGCAGATAAATGTAAAGATTTTTTACCTATTTTAAGTGAAATAAAAAAGAAAAGAATTGAAAATAATAAAGATGATTTAAAACATATTTTAATTAAAGGTGATAATTATCATGCTCTTTCAACTTTGTGTTATACACACAAAAAGAAAGTAGATGTGATTTATATTGATCCGCCATATAATACTGGAAATAAGGACTTTGTATATAATGATGACTATATCGATAAAGAAAATAGATTTCGTCATTCAAAATGGTTATCTTTTATTGCTAAAAGATTAAAACTAGCAAAATATTTACTCAAAGATACTGGAATTATTGTTATCAGTATTGATGATAATGAAATTGGGCAACTAAGAGTATTAATGGATGATCCAAACTTTTTTGGTGAAAATAATTTTATTGCCATGCTTCCAACAGTAATGAACCTAAAAGGTAATAATGATCAATTTGGATTTGCAGGGACTCACGAATATACTCTTATTTATGCTAAAAATAAATCTTTGGCGAATATAAATGAGTTTGATGTTGATGAAGAAAAAATAATGGAAGAATGGGATGAAGATGAATACGGCTATTATAAAAAAGGGGCAAACTTAAAAGCAACCGGTACAAATGCACCAAGAGAAAAAAGACCAAATCTTTTTTATCCAATATTTTTTAAATCTAACGGAAGTTTTTATACAACAATAAATGATAAACCTTTGAATAAAAAGGATAAAATTATTTTGCCAATTACAGAAAAAAAAGAAATGTCGTGGAGATGGAGTAAAAAGAAATTAAATGAAGAAAATCACAATATAATTGTTTCACTAAATGGTGAATATAGTTTATACAAAAAACAACGACCACAACTTAGGGATTTACCCACAAAAAAACCAAAAACTTTATTTTATAAGCCAGAATACAGTAGCGGAAATGGAACAGCTCAATTAAAAGATATGTTTGGAGACAAGGTGTTTGACAACCCTAAACCACTGGAACTTATAAAAGATATTCTTTATTTGACAAGTGATAAAAATTCAATTATTTTAGATTTTATGGCTGGAAGTGGAACGACTGGAGTCGCTACCCTACTTTTGAATAGTGAAGACAAAGGAAATAGAAAATTTATTTTATGTACTAACAACGAATTAAACGGTGTTGGTAGTAAATTAGTAAAGGAAAACCCAAAACTTAATAAAGATCAAATTGGTATATGTCAGAGAGTTACATATCCACGAATAGAAAAAATTATCAATGGTTATAAAAATTCTAAAATGAAGAAAATTGATGGTTTGGGTGGAAGTCTACGCTACTATGAAACTGCTTTTGTTAATCAAATAAGAACAGATAATGATAAAAGGAAATTAGTAAGTAAAAGTACCGAAATGCTCTGTTTAACTGAAGATACTTTTGATAAAGTGTTAGAGAAAAAAGATTTTTTTGTAATTTTTGAGAATTCAGAAAAAATGACAGGTATTATTTATGATGAAGATGCAATTGATAATTTTATCAAGGTGGTTAAAAAATTAAAGAAACCACTTACAGTTTATGTATTCAGTTATGATCACACTTTCAATAAAGAAGATTTTGACGACATATCAAGTATCGTGGAAATAAAACCAATTCCAGAAGTAATTTTGAATGTATACCGAAAAATTTATAAAAACATTCATAAATTAAAACAATCATGAAAGAATTAAACTATCAAAATAAGGCGGTAAAAAAACTAGTTGATTACTCCACAGAATTATTAGAAGAGGAAGATAACGGTGTAATTGTTTTTCAGGCTCCGACAGGAGCAGGAAAAACAATTATGCTTGCTGAAAGTTTGTCGCAGATTACAAAAAAAGCTCAAGGAAAGAAAGAATTATCTTTTGTTTGGATTTCTGTAAATTATCTGCACAAACAAAGTAAAGAAAAATTAGAAGGATATTTTGAAAACGAAAGATTACTTGAATGTATTTCAGTAAACGAAATTCAAAACAATGAAATTGAAGAAAATCAAATTCTCTTTGTTAATTGGGAAAGTCTTAACAAAAAAGGAAATGTTTTTATGCTTGATAATGAGAGGGATTGGAATTTGAGCAAAATAATTGATAATACAAAAGAAGAAGATCGAAAAATTGTTTTAATTATTGACGAAAGCCATAGGAATGCTAAGACGAGTAAATCAAAAGAGATTATTAATATTATTTCTCCAAATTTAACAATTGAAGTTTCGGCAACACCGAAAGAAATGGCAAGTAATCATAAAATATCTGTAAAGCGATCAGATGTAATTGTTGAAGAAATGATTAAGTCAGGAATTCAGATAAATCTTGGTTTGAAAAAAGCAGAAACGAATAAAGATGTTGTTGAAGCTGCACTTCGCAGACAAAAACAACTCAAGAAACAATATGAAGAAATTGGCTCGAAAGTAAATCCACTTTTACTTATTCAAATTCCGAGAAAAAGTCCTGGAGATGTGAGAGATCCTGAAGATAGGATTTTAGAAGTATTGAGTAAACAAGGAATTACAACACAAAACAAAAAATTAGCCATTTGGCTCTCGGAAAAAGATAAAAAAAAGAATCTAGATTATTTAGAAAACAATGATAGTGATGTCAATGTTTTAGTTTTCAAAGAAGCTATAGCTTTGGGCTGGGATTGTCCTCGAGCAAGTATTTTACTCTTACAGAGAGAATGGAATGTAGATAACTATATTTTCAATGTTCAAACACTTGGACGAATTATGCGAATGCCAGAACATAAGTACTATGAGAATAATCCAGATTTAAATATTGGTTATGTTTACACTGCTTCTGACAATTTTAGTATAGTAGAAGATTTAGCAAAAGATTATGTAAGTAAGGAAATAATGCAACGAGATAATACTGTTTATGGAAATATTTATTTACCAAGTGAACATATTCGCAGAAAAAGAGAGAAAACAAGACTTTCGGGCGAATTTAGAAAATGTTTGTTGAAAGTTGCTGAAGATAAAAATCTAAAGAAAGCTATCAATGCTAATATTGTTCCTCTTCAAAAGAAAATCGGTGTGGATGGAGAAATTGTAGATATTGACATCGTACAAACAGTTAATTTTGATGAAACAACAGATATTTTGAAAGATAGAGAAGAAATTTGTGCTGAATACACAAAATTTTTACGATCTAAAACTTCTCCATTTGCTCCCACTCGTTCAACAGAAATTTTAAAAAGTAGCGTACGCTCACTTTTCAAAAGGAGGTTAAAAATTGATGATGAAGACATAATTGCTAACATAGTCCTTAATCCAAAAAATAGAAGTGAAATTGAACAATTAATTGAACTTGCTAAGGAAGAATATAAGCAACTTCCAGAAAAAATTGATATTGTAAATAAAAATAAAAATTGGCAAGTACCTGAGTTTTTAAGTGTATTTGATAACTATCAAACTATAACAGATGTTAAAAAATCAATTCTGAAACCATATTCAATCAAGAAAAATAAAAACGGAAAATTAATACAATCTAAACCGGAAGAAATATTTATTAATGAATTAGAAAAGACAGATGATGATATTTTGTGGTGGTGGAAAAATGGTGAGCGAGAAAGTAAGTATTTCGGGATTTCTTACAAAAAGGAAGATAACCACTTTTATGGTTTTTACCCTGATTTTGTTATAAAAACAAAAAAAGATATTTTAGTAGTTGAAATTAAAGATGATAAAGATTTCAAAAATGAAAATATTCTTAAACTTAATGCTGGAAAATCTTATTTAAAAAAATATAAGGGGAAAGAAAAATTACATTTTTGGATAATTTCACCAATAGATTATTTAAATTTTTTCAAAAGTCTAAAGGAGCAAGATTTAGGTAGCTTTTCCTCAATTTATGAAAAAGGATTGAGAAAAGTTGCACAGAGTAAAAAAGTAGTTGGTGATGAAAAATTTTTAGAAGAAATTGGCAAAGAATGGGAAAAAGCATTAAAAGATCTCGAAAATGAAAAAGAGAAAAATGAACTTTTGACAATGCAATTAGGAGATGCAAAAAGCAATCTTGAAGCAGTTTTACAATATCAGGATAACACAACCCAAACACAACAAAGAGAATTAAAAATACAAAAACCATTCAATATTTGTGTTTTAGGTGAGGTTGTTGATGAAAACACAATTAAACAAGAATTAAATAACTACTTTTCAAAATTTGGAATTAATGCGACTGAATGGGATATTGATTTTTTCAATAATATAAAACTTAAAAATAGCGGCATTATGGGAAAATTGAAAAGTGGACAAAGTAAATATAGTGTTATTATTACTGCTCAAATTCATCATCATTCTGGGAAAGGAAATGTAAGTGCTAATTTACTAACAGAACTAAAAAATAAAAAGTATGTTGATCATATTGTTGGTTGTTCACCAAAGAATAAATTGACGGTGGATAATATATTGACTAAGATTCAGAAATATTTGATTTCTTAAAACAAAAAAGGTGGATAAAATTAAAATTGAAGAAATATTAAAAAAAGCAGTAAAAAATCTTTTGGAAAGTCAAAAAGATTTTTTTGAATTTACATCTGCTACAAACCAGACCGAATGGAATATTACACATCATTATTCAAGTGAAATCCAAAAAGTTTTTCATGACTATAGTTGTGATGTTGATATATCAAAACCAAATTTAGAAAATAAAAGACCTGATATTGTTGTGCATAAGAGAGGTAATCATGATCATAATTTTCTTATTGTTGAAGTAAAAAGAAAAAGACAAGATGTTGAACAAGAGTTAGATAAAATTAAAAGTTTTTGGTTTCAATCTAATTTAAAATATGATTTTGGAGCAATAGTCGTGATAAATGATTATGAAGAATCTATAGTAAGAGTTATAGTGAACGAAAATAAATAATTTCATTTGTTTCTATAATCAGTTAAACATATGTATGTTTAATCGATTTTTTTATCCCAAAAAATAGTATAATAACCTCATGAACTATCTAATCTTAATAACCATCGCCATAATAAGTTTCTTCATCGGAAGAAAAAGTGTTAAAAGACAAAAAACCTTTACCCCAAAATCAGAGGTTGAATTAAGTGATATGCGAGTTGAAGCTAAAAAATCTTTGGATGAAAGAATGGAAAATCGAAAAGAAAAGATTTTGAATCTAATGAATAGCGAAGCTATTCACCAAGAAGAATTAAAAACTTGTAATTTAGATAATACTAAAAAAGGGATTACTTGTAATGATGTTGAAGAATTACTTGATGTGTCAGGTGCAACAGCTAGAAAATATTTAAATGAATTGGAGGATGAAGAAAAAATCACTCAAATAGGAGAATCAGGCAAAGGTGTTTATTACACTTTGAACATCTAATTCTATCAAAATTGAGGTATATTTTACATAAATATCCTATATTCTATCAAAATCTACCCCAATTTTGATAGAATGATAACTGATGGAAAAACTGGTAGAGAACATAGTTTGGGAGAAGTAAATTAAATTATATATAAAATTTAAAATAACCATAAAATCTTTTTCTTGATTTTATGGTTATTTTGTTTTATTATTAAGACCTCTTAATAGAAGTACCTTATATAACAAACGAAAGGAGTACAGAATGGAAAATCAAGCTATATGGATTGCATTTCCTATATTAGGACTTTTGTGTTTAATGTGGGCTATTTATTCAATCCGCAAAAAGAATTTCATAGCTAAATGTGGACATAAGACTAGAATCAAAGGAAAAATTTCAGCTTTTGGAGAAACAATCACAATGAAAATGCTAGTGAATAAAGACGGTTCAGTTGAGTATTGTCTTGAGTGTATTGGTAAAATGGCGATTCTCTGTGCTTGGTGTAAAAAACCGATTTTTATCGGAAGCTCAATTACTCTTTATTCTCCGAGAAACAAAGATGAGTTTGAATTGCCTGAAAATGCCGTTATTTATGACAAAGAGAGAATGGCTGTTGTAGGTTGTGGTAGAACAACTTGTGCTGAGACAGGAGCAGATTATGCAGGACAATGGATACCAGATGAAGATGGTAAAGGTAAAGTTCATCGAAGACCAACTATAATTGAGTAATCAATAATGGATATGGCTAACGGTGGAGATGGGGTAATAATCCAAAATTTCTAAATAACCGATTATTATGACGAGATCGCTAAAAACAAAACTTTAGCGATTTTTTATTTCAATAACCCTTACCTCAACATTAAAAAAATATTATAATAACCTTATGAAAAAGATATCCCTCATAACAATCCTAATAATTTTCCTGATTATTGTTCTCATCGATCAAAAATTCAAACCAACAAATATGGAAGATTTAATTAAATTATCCGTAGAGAATAGAGAAGTTATTCCTCCTAAAAGATTCACAACAGATGGTTGCTCCCTTTGGCCTAATGGTTTTTTGGGAGTTGATTTTACAAATATTTGCATTAATCATGATATGCAATATTGGGCGGGAGGAAGTGCAGAAGAGAGAAAAAACTCTGACATAGAGTTGAAAAACGAAGTAAATAAAATTCTATATCCAATGGGAAGTATTATGTATTTAGGTATAAGACCTTTTGGACACCCTTTAATTCCTGCTCCATGGAGATGGGGTTATGGATATGAGTATTATTATAAATATTGATTTTTGTGATATTTGTTTTCAATACCAGTTTATGATATATATATTTTATATTTGTATATCATTTCGTGTTATGACAAATTTAAATTTGAATATAATTGAAGGAATTAAAAATGAGTGAAGAGATCCTTGTTCATAGGACATGTTTCTATGAGAGTGCAAGTAAAGCCTTAGAAGTTGCTCAAAAATGGATTGATGAACAAAAGTCAATTGAAGTTGTTAGTGCTTGTCTATCTTCTGTATCTTTGGAAGTTCAACAAGAAGGTGAAGATAGACGAAGAAAAAAGAACAACTTGATTAAAAAAGACGTATATAATGAAAAAGGTAAGTACGGAGATGTTCAGGTGGTGGTGTGCTACAAACATATCTAAACTCTTTCATTTTTCCTCTAAACAGTTGATTAATTTGATCAGCTGTTTTTTTATAGAAAAATTAATTACAAGAGCAAAGAAAGATTCTTTACATTCCTGTTATTTTATAGTACCATATTAACGTAATCATAAATCATTTGATCTCACCAAATTATAGATTTATGTAAAAGTTCATTAAAAGGAGGTTACAATGGCTATGACAGAAGAACGAAAAAATGAGATAGCTCGTTCATATCTTTTTAAAAAACAAAAGTTAATTCCAAGGTCGGAGAAAGATTGTTATTCTCAACTTCAGGATTTGGTTCGGAAAGAAGGGTTTGGTTCATTTAATCCTGAAATTATTCAGATTTGGGTTGGATTAACTGCTAAAAGATTCGGTATCAAAATAGAAGAAGTTCAGGAGTTTACTCATAACCTAATTCTTCCTATTGCTCAAGAAGCATTTCCGATGCCGAAGTAAAACAAAAACCCCAACTTTGTTGGGGATTTTTTTATTTAAATATATTTCTCTTGCTAATTTATCAAAAATATGTTAAAAAATATAAAGTTTAAAGTTATTTGATTTTAAATAAAAAAAATCGAAAAGGGGGATTATGACTTGGTTCGACTGGGAATTTTGTCAACATGGCATTGTTTCAGATGACAAAAGTGGTTTACTTCTTATCGTAAGTATTGATGGTTATGAGCTAATAAGAAGTACACCTGTAGATAGAATAGAATTTAAAGCTAATGGATGTGATAAAAGGCTTTGGCTTATAAGGAATACAGAAGTAATTCTTATTGCAGAATGTGTTAAGAATAAAATTCGTGTTTCTGACTTATCAAAGTATCCACTTGAAATCAAAGATAATATTGTTAAGATTACGTCGAAAACCAAATGGATAAAACTAGAAGATGGTTTTGAAATATCTTCTTATAAAGATGGCGCACCTTTGTTTTCTCATACGAGAAGATTAAAAGGGCGATTTCTACCAACAATTTGTAGAGATGATTAATCCTTGGTTTTTAACACAAATCACCTAGTAATTGAAAATGAACGGTGATTTTTTTATTCAAAAATCAAATCATTGAAAAAACCTCTATAATCCTGTATCCTAAAAAGATGATAAAAATAAGAAATAAAAATGCTATCTATGAATTGCTGATTGGCGATGTTGCTTTTGAAAAAATAGTAATATTGGCTGGTCTTGAACAAGATGATTTAACCAAGGCAATTGTATCGGAAGCTAATAAAAGACAAATACCAATTGAAAATACACCTTATAGTAAGATGGCTAAAAGAAGAGATCGTGAAAGCAGAGAAGCTGTTTTAGGTATTTTAAAACGAAAGGAATCTATTACTTTAAAAAAATTATTAGGTAATCTTTACGAGAAAGATAAGGAACCTTTCTTTTTGCTTCTTGAAAAGGTTGATTATTCAACTAATATTGGAACTATTGCTCGTACAGCTTTTGCTGCAGGAGTGAATGGTTTAATTTTTCAAAAAGATATGAATTTGGTTTTTAATGAAGATACTATTCAGTTTTCAATTGGAGCGATTGCTAGAATTCCCCTAGTGAAAATGAATATTTTTGAAGCCCTAAAAGAGCTTAAGAAAAATGGTATTAAGATATTTACTCTGGATATGGAAGGAAGTATTTATTCAAACGAAGATTTGAAAGGTCCGACGGCTTTTGTTTTAGGTTCTGAAAAAGAGGGGGTATCAGATAATATTTCAAATCGTTGTGATAATAAATTATCTATTCCAATGAAAAGGGGGATTGACTCTTTGAATGTTGGTTCGGCTACTTCTATTATTCTTTATGAAAAAGTTCGCCAAGAAGGGAAGGGGTTTTTTAAGAAGGTTTAAAAAATAATTAAAATGTCCCTAAAACCAGCTATCCGATAGCTGGTTTTTTCAAATTTGTAATTCTAAATAAATTAGAAAATAATAATCCTATAAAAGTTATCAACCTAAGGTTTTAGTAAATAAAATAATATGTGATTTAATGTAAGTATATTTGTACTTATAATATAATGTGAATTTTTATAGGAGAAACATTATGTTGGAATTATTTTTTAATAGTGATTTAAGTAAGATATTCGTAGGGATAATATCATTACTTGTTCTTTATGTATATTTAAAGGGTTTTCCTAAAATAAAATTCTTTAAAAAAACAGATGAACCAAAATGTAGCTAGACCTGGGAGGTTTATTAAAAAAAAGAGGGAGGTAAAATACCCTCTATTTTTTACTTTCATATTAATGATTTTGTAGCCATTGATGAATATTCTCTAAAGCTTTGATTCCGTCTCCAACTGCAATATTATTTTGTTTATATAATCCATTAGTACAGTCTCCAGCTGCCCAAATTCCTTCTAATGAAGTTTTTTGTGTCATATGATCAACAATAATAGCCCTATAATCATCTAAATTAACTAAATCTTTAACAATATCCGTAGTAGGGATAGAACCTATTTCTATGAATACCCCTTCTGTTTGAATTTCTTTTTCTTCTCCAGTTTTGGGGTTTTTGTAAACAATTGATTTTACGAAATTATCTCCTTTAATTTCTGATATTTTGGCATTTAATATTGCTTTGAATTTTGGATTCTTAGATATATTTTTAATTGTTATTTCATCAGCACGAAACTTATCTGATCTTTGTAATAAAGTGACACTTTTAGCATAAGCTAAAAGTTGTAAAACACTTTCAAATCCCGCATTTCCTCCACCTATTACTACGACATCTTTATCTGTAAATAGAGGACCATCACAAGTGGCACAATAAACAACTCCTTTTCCTTCGTATTTTTCAGCTCCTGGAATTTCTAGTTTTTTTCTTTTGCTTCCTGAGCTCACAAGAATAGTTTTGGCTTGGTAATTATCTTTATCTGTTTTTATTTCAAAAATAGAGTCTTTTTTTACTATATTCTCAACTAATTCTTTTTTTATATCTATAACATCGTTTTTATATGCTAATAGATGATTTTCTAGATTTTTAGATAATTCTGCTCCAGAAATTTTGATTGTGCCTATCCAATTTTGAATTTCAGACGAAACAGTGCTTTGTCCCTCAAAGTTTTTGGCGATAAAAAGTGTTTTTATTTTTTTTCTTGAAGCGTAAACGCCAGCGGCTACACCAGCTGGCCCTCCGCCGATTATTACTAAATCAAACAACATAGTATTAAGTAGCAAGTATTAAGTATTAGGCGGAAAAATTTGCGACTAAAACATTCTAAAGAATGTTCGTCCGACTAAAACATCTTTGATGTTCGTCCGATTAAAACAAAGTTTTAATTTAGGATTAAAACAAAGTTTTAATTTAGGATTAAAACAAAGTTTTAATTTAGGAAGCAAATTTTTCTCAATATTCTACTTTTAACTTTCTACTTTTTATTTATTATACTAATAATTAAAGGTAAAAATTTTACGAAGTAAAGTTTTTCATACTTGATATTCAATACTTACTACTTATTTTAGCTTACTAGCTTATAGCTGGTTAGCTAATTAGGGAAAAAATCGCAAAGCGATTTTTTCTCTAACAAGCCAAAAAGCTAGTAAGCTATTTCCTATTTCAACTTAGATCGTTTAAGAAAAGATGGAATTGCGTCCCATGTGTCATCATCATCCTCGTTTTCTTCTATAATTATATTCTTTTTGGATTCTGGCTTTTTCTTTTCTTCAGTTTTATTTTTATCAGATGCTTCTGTTTTTTTATTTGATCCTCCAAAAATACCTCCTTTTTCTTCTTCAATTTTAATTGGTTTTTGAAATATTCCTCCAGTATTGACTGTATTTTTTACTCCGTCTTTAAAACCGGTAGCAATAACTGTGACTTTAATTTCATTCTTCTTTAATTTATCTGTCTTTGATGTTCCAAATATAACTTTAGCATCTGGATCAATTGATTCTGTTATAATCTTAGCTGCATTTTGAATTTCATTTATTGTTAGATCATCACCTCCTGCAACTGAAAGAAGAACTCCTTTAGCTCCTGCTATGGAGATATCTAATAGTGGGGAATTAATAGCCATTTTTGCTGCTTCCTCAGCTCTATTTTCTCCAATTGCTTTTCCTATACCCATAAGTGCAGAACCAGCATTACCCATAATTGCCAAGATATCAGCGAAATCAACATTAATTCTTCCAGGAACGGTAATAAGATCTGAGATACCTTCAACTGCTTCTTTCAGTATTTTATCACTCATAGCAAAAGCATTATCCATTGTAGTTCCTTCTGGAGCAACACTTAATATGCGATCATTAGGAATAACTATCAATGCATCCACAGATTCTTTTAATTTTTCAAGTCCTTGTTCTGCAATTGACATTCTTTTTGCTCCTTCAAATAAAAACGGTTTCGTTACAACTGCTACTGTAAGTACACCTAAATCTTTAGCTGTTTTAGCTATAATAGGGGCTGCACCTGTACCAGTACCTCCACCCATACCAGCAGTAATGAAAACCATATTGGCTCCTTTCAAGATATCTTGAATTTCCTCAACTGTTTCTTCAGCTGCTTTTTTACCTATTTCTGGATTCATTCCTGCTCCTAAGCCATTAGTTAAATGCTTACCAATGTGAATTTTCTTTTTTGATAGTGAATGATGAAGATCCTGAGCATCAGTATTTATAGCTATAAACTCTACTCCTTGTACTTTTGACTTTATCATATAATTAGTAGCGTTTTTTCCTGCACCACCAATTCCAATGATTTTTATTCTAGCGAACGCTTCTACATCTGTGTTAATTTTTGGCATATTGATTTCCTTATAATAATAAGTTATTTATCTATTATTTCTAATATATATTAACAAAAAACACAAGTCTATACAAAATATTGTGCTATCCAGTTTTTGATCTGTTTAATAAATCCTGAAATGCTATTAAATGAGGAAGATTTTTCTCTATCAGAACTTAAGCCCATTAAACATAAACCATAGGCTACTGCCCATGTTGAATCATGAATAATTTCACTTGAATTATTTATAAAATTTAAATTAGCTATTCGTGATGGTATATTTAGATAAGCTTCAGCTAAATCTTTTATTGTAGTTATACCTGACCCTCCTCCTGAAATTATAATTCCAGCTGGTAATAAGGCATTTCTATTTATCTTTTTCAAATGAGCTTCTATTAATTTAAAAATATTTTCTAATTGAATTTTGACAATTTCATCTAATTTCTTTTTTGGATATATAGTAGAAGTTAAAATTCCGTGTTTAATCTTTTCTGCTTCTTCTAATGTGGTTTTTAATTCTAAAGCTATATTATTTGTAATATTAGTTGATCCAATTGGAAGTATTTCCAAAGAAATAGGGATATCATTTTCAAATACAATGATTGAAACTGTTTCAGATCCTAAATTAGCTAATACACAACCAGCTATTTTTTGTGATTTTGTTAGGGTGACAAAAGATCCAGCTATTGGAGAAGCGTAAACATCTTCCACTTCTATATCTACTTCTTCAATAGCTTGAATAAGGTCATGGAGATGTTGTTTAAGACAGGTAATGTACAATATTTCTGATTTTAATTTTGATCCTTGCATTCCGATAGGATTACCTAATACTTTTTTATCATCTATTTTGTATTCAATCGGAATGGCACTAATTATTTTTTTATTAAGGAGAGCTGGGTTCTTTTCGTTTTCTATGTTTATATTGTCTAAGTCTATTTGAGTCACTTCTAAATCAGCACGGGTAATAATGGTAGTACTTTTTAAATTAATTCCTTCTAAACTAACACCACCTATTGATATGAAAGCTTTTTTAATTTTTACTCCAGATTGTGTTTCAGCCTGTTCTACTGCACTGATAATGCTTCTTGACACTTCATTTTTATTTATGATATAACCATGCATTAACCCTTTGGATTTATGAAGACCCTTTCCTATCACTTCAGGAACATATTTGTTGTCCTTTTTGACTAATTCGGTGACAACTACTTTTATTTGATATGATCCAACATCTATTCCAACTGCAATTTTTTTGACATAAAAATAAGTAGAAAGTTTGTAAAGTTTATAAAGTTAAAAGTTATAAAAATTTGCTCTGCAAATTTTTACTTTAAATTTTAAAAACTTTTAACTTTATGAACTCGCCTGTTGATAGACAGGCTCTAAATATTAAAAACTTTTCGGATTTTTTCTTCTTCCTTCTCCATTTTACTACTATGTGAGTAACCTTTCAAATGCAATAAACCGTGGATAAGTAAAAAGGCGATAAAATTTGTGTAATTTCTATTATATTCACTCGCTTTCTTTTTACTTAAATTAAGATTTATAAAAATCTCACCCTCATCTTTTGAAAGAGGAAAACTTAAAATGTCTGTAGCTTTGTCAATTTTTCTATATTCTTTATTTAATCTTTTAGATAATTTATCACCACAAAAAACTAAAGACAATTTATAATTTTTACCTAAGATTTTGTCTTTGATTTTTTGTGCAGGGATGCGAGGATTATTTTGTTTAGTGGTGTTTTTAATATCCATAGATAAGTATTAAGTATCAAGTAGTAAGTATTAAGCTAAAATTCGCAAAGCGAATTTTACATACCTAATACTTACTACTTAATTATTATGTCATAAAAAATAAAAATAGTCGTTATTGACTTATTTTTAAAAAACAAGTAATCTGCTATACATAAGTTTAAGTCAGAAAGAAAATATATAACCGTTTAAAACGAGGGGTTTCTATGGAAATCAGTAAAGATATTATTATTGATCGTCAAGGTCGTGTGTTTAGGGTTTGGTCGTCTGAATTTGAAACATATATCACAGATAGGATGATAGAAGAGTTTTTTAAAAAATGGCTTCGTAAAAAACAATTAGGCGATGCAATTGTTCAGGCTAATAAAGCGTTTGCTAAAGTAACTAAGATGGCAAGAGATTTAGCTGAAGAAAAAAACGATTCTGAAATTGATAAGTTTATACAGGAGTTGGAAGATAGGTGCTCGGCATCTAAAATAGAAGGTTATGATAATCCAGCTGCAGCTTTTTGGAACGATTAACCAAAAATTTTCTAAAATCATTGAGTCGGTATTATTTTAAAAGTTCGATTATATTAACAATCGGACTTTTTTCTTTTTTCTCTAAGATCCTAAACAGGCTTTAATCTATCTGGTCTATGGTTAGGGCAAGTTTTATCTGAACACCTTTCTGGGATGGTTTTAGTTCCTTCCATCATTAATTTACTACACATTGGACATAATTTTCCGGTTGGCTTGGCTTTAATAGCATTTTTACATTTAGGGTAATTTGAACAACTATAAAAGATTCCAAATCTTCCATTTCTTTCCATCATTTCTCCCTTTCCACAATCAGGACATTTAACTCCTGTCATTTTTTTCTTTTCTTCTTCAGGATCATTTTTAATATATTTACATTTTGGATAATTGGAACAGGAAATGAATTTTCCAAAACGACCTTCTCTGATAACTAATTTACCATCTTTTTTCTCTCCACAATCAGGACATTTTTCTCCTGTTTCCTGAGGTCCAGCCATTTCTTCTCCGTCTATAGTCAAAGCTCCATCACAATCAGGGAATTTTTCACAACTTATAAATTTACCAGTTTTACCTAATTTGATTACCATCTTGGCTTTACATTTAGGACATTTGTATTTTTCATCAGCTGGTCCTAAATTAGATATTTTTTCTATAGATTCTTTTTCTTTCATTGTTTTTATAAAAGGTTTATAAAAATTATTAAGTAAATTTTCATAGGTATCATCTCCGTTAGCTATGTCGTCTAATTCATCTTCCATTTTGGCAGTGAAATCATCACTAATATAATTGGTAAAATGATCTTCTAAAAAAGAACTAACAATATCTCCTGTGTCGGTTGGGTGTAAAGCTTTATTTATTTTCTCAATATAAGCTCTATTATAGAGTGTTTTAGTTATTGTAGCATAAGTACTTGGGCGACCCAATCCTCTTTTTTCTAATTCTTTAATTAAAGATGCTTCTGAGTAGCGTGTTGGCGGTTGAGTTTCTTTAGCCTCAGTTTTCATTTCTAATAGGTCTAAAGCGTCACCTTTTTTAATCTCTGGAACTTCAATATCTTCTCCACGAGCTAATGGATCAACTTTTAGCCAACCATCAAAAAGTAATCGTGAACCATTTATAAAAAAATACGGAAAATCATCACTTTGTCCACTCGTAAGTTTAAAGTCTTTTTTAGCTCTTTTTCCAATACGGGTAATTATTTTTGTTTTTAATAATTTAGCATCACTCATTTGAGAAGCTAAAGTTCTTTGACGAATAAGAGTATATAATTTATTTTGTTCGGGAGTTTTTCCAGCAGTGACTACACTTAAATTAGAAGGTCGGATTGCCTCGTGAGCCTCTTGAGCATTTTTGCTTTTAGACTTAAATACTCTAGGACTTAAATATTCCTTTCCGTATTCTTTAGATATAACAGAATGAGCTTGTTTTTGGGCGTTAGCACTTAAAGTAATACTGTCAGTTCGCATATAGGTGATATATCCCGCTTCGTAAAGCTTTTGAGCAAACATCATAGTTTGGCTAGGGGAAAATCCTAAACGAGAACTAGCTGTTTGTTGTAAGGTGGAAGTAATAAATGGAGCACGAGGTGATCTTTTAGTTTCTGTTTCTTTAATTTCTGATACTGTCCATTTTTCTTTTTTTCCGATTTTTAAAATATTAGCCACTCTTTTTTCATCTTTTGGTTCTTCAGAACAAGTAAGGGTTAAAATATTTCCTATTTTTGTTTTAAGGTCTGCTGTAATTACCCAGAAATTTTCTGGAATAAAAGCTCTAATTAATCTTTCTCTTTCCATTATAATTCTAAGAGCAGGGGATTGAACTCTTCCTGCGGAAAGTCCGTATCTTAATTTTTTCCAAATTAATCCACTTAAACCATAACCAAATAATCTATCTAAAATTCTTCTGGCTTCTTGAGCCCTTCTTAATTTTTGGTCAATTTCACGAGGATTTTTTATTGCCTCTTGAACAGCTTCTTCTGTAATTTCGTTAAAAACCACTCTTTGAGCTTTGGGCATTTTTAAAACTTCAGCGATATGCCAAGCGATAGCTTCTCCTTCACGGTCTGGATCCATCGCAAGTAGAACCTCGTCAGCCTTTGTTGCTTCTCTTTTTAAAGTAGCAATAACCTTTTCTTTTCCTTTGATTGTTTCGTAATTTGGTTTGAAATTATTTTCAATATCAACAGCATTAACTTTTTTAGAATTTGATTTAGGAATATCACGAATATGCCCAATAGAAGATTCCACGACATAGTCGCTACCAAGATATTTTGAAATAGTTTTTGATTTTGCTGGTGACTCAACAATTAATAACTTTGTCATAGCCAATAGTAATACAACATAATTGATTTTAATGCAAATTTTAACTGTGAAAATTTAAAAAAGTCGGCTATCGCATAGCCAACTTTTAATCTGGGGAGGTCCAACCTCCCCAGATATCTTTTTTATTAAAAATAGAAAAACCCTCACGACACTTTGCAGTTTCGTGAGGGTTTGGTTTTCAAAAGGAACAGGGTGTCTATTCTCCGTCCCCTAAACATGTTTTATTGAGGATGTTGTCAGAAGAGTTCCCGAAGTAGACCCAACCTACATCCAAACGGTTTCTTATTGAGGGTATCCCATTGATATTGGTTTTAAACCAAACAAACTCCTTTTTTGTAAGTCTTGTTTTGGCGAAATCAAGTAATTCAGATATGAGTTTAGATCGCTCTTCTTTTGTTTTGGTGTCAAGAAAAACCAGAGGTAGTATTAACATACTCCCCGATGATGAAGGAAAGGTTATTTTATACAAAATGGTAACGATTCCAGTTGTTTCATTTTTCAGGAATGAGATATAGAAAGATACATTATCAGTAGTGACTGCTGATGGAGTCCACCTTTTTTCACCACTTGTTTTTATCGATGCTTTATCTAAACAAACCTTAGTATCAATCTCTACAGAAATATTAACTGAAGAATCTTGATATATCATTCTGTTGGTTTGCTGTGCATATCCTTGAGTTACAACCAAAAACATCATAATAAACAAGGACAAACACAGACTAACTATTTGCTTTTTCATCTTGTTCTCCTTTTGAATTGGAATTGATTTAGGAAGGTACTGCTCTTTAAAAACTTATTTATATTATATATTATAGTACATATCTCGTCAAGTATTTGAGCATTGAAAATTGTTTAAAAATTTAAAAAAGTCGGCTATCGCATAGCCAACTTTTAATCTGGGGAGGCCCAACCTCCCCAGATATCTTTTTTATTTTTTATCATTTTTTAATAAAATAATTATGATATACTTATCTCAATGCATCTAAAATCGTTAGAAATAGCGGGTTTTAAGTCTTTTGCCAAGAAGACTTTTTTAGAATTTAATACAAATATATCGTCTGTTGTAGGCCCTAATGGTTCTGGTAAATCAAATGTGGTTGAGGCTTTTCGTTTTGCTTTAGGTGAACAATCTATTAAGACGATGAGAGGTAAAAGAGGAGAAGATTTGATATTTAATGGTTCACAATCTATTCCTAGAGGAAATAGGGCGAGTGTTAAAATTGTTTTTGATAATAGAGGTCGTTTTTTGGATATTGATTATGACGAGGTAATAATAGAAAGACAGGTTCATCGTGATGGTGTTAATCAATATTTTATTAATAAAAGTCCAGTTCGTTTAAAAGATGTTTCGGAATTATTAGCAGGGGCGAATATAGGTTCTTCTGGTCATCATATTATTTCACAAGGTGAAGCTGATAAAATTTTAAATGTAAACCCTAAAGAGAGAAAATTGATTATAGAAGAAGCTCTAGGGTTAAAAATTTATCAATATAAAAGAATTGCTAGTGAAAAGAAATTGGACAAGGTTAGAGAAAATATAGATTCGGTTCAATCTTTAAGAAAAGAAAATGTACCTCATCTTAAATTTTTGAAAAAACAAATAATTAAAATAGAAAAAACTCTTGAGATGAGGAATGAGTTAAAAATTCTTTATCAAGAATATTTTAAGAGAGAAGATATTTATTTAAAATATTGGAAAGAAAAAATAGAAAAAGATAAAAGTCCTCTATTGATAAAATTAACTCAATTAGAAAAAGATTTGAAGGAAGCAAAATCTATTTTAGAAAATTCAGAAAAAGATAACGATAAGTCAGGATCTTTGGTTGAGTTAGAAAAACAATTAACTAATTTTAGATCTCAAAAAGACGAATTAACATTAAAATTAGGAAGAGTGGAGGGGACAATTTCTGTTTTAGAAGTAAAACCTTCCTTAAAGAATAATGATAATGAAATAAGGATTGATTTTGAGAAGGTTAAAAATCTAGAGTTAGAAATAAATGACCAAATTAAATTAGCTGATAATCTAGAAGATATTGCCCAAATAAAAGGAGTATTGAAAAGAATTAAAGAATCTTTTTCTCAATTTATTAAGAAATATTCCAATACTGAATTAGTAGAGGAAGGTGATGTTAAAACAGATGATAAATTAAATGAATTAAATTTAGAAAAAGAAAAGATTGAAAAAGAGGTTATGGATATTAAGAAACAAGAGACTGGAATTTTATCTAAGTTTAATATTCTTAAATCTGAAATAGAAAAAGAAAAAGATTCTAATAGGGGAGCTGAATTGGCAGTTTTTGAGATATCTGCTAAACAAAGTGAGATTAAATCAGAATTAAATTCTCTACAAAACTTAGAAGAAAAAATAATCTTAGCTGATGAGAATTATAAAAAAGAAATGACAGAATCTTATGTTTTGGTAGGGAGAGATGCTATACAAATTAAGGATTTAAAATTAGAAGATGAAAATAGGAATATTTTATCTATATCAGATATAGTTAATGAGATGAGAGAAACACAAACAGAAAGATTGAAGAAGATTGAAAGGATTAAGATCTTAATAGAAGATTCAGGGGGAGGTTCTGGTGAGGATATAGTTCAGGAATATGAAGAGGTTCAAAAAAGAGATGAGTTTTTGATTAATGAAATAGAAGACCTAGAAAAATCAGCAGAATCTTTAGTGGCTTTGATTGAAGAACTTAAAGAAAAACTAGAAGTAGAATTTAAAGATGGGTTAGAAAAAATTGATAAACAATTTCAAGAATTTTTTACTCTTATGTTTGGAGGGGGAAAAGCTAATCTGAGTTTGGTTAAGGAAAAAATTGTTCGTCGGAAAAAAGATACGGATTTGAATTTGGATGAAGAAGATTTAATTGCTGAAGTGGAAGAGGAAGAAGAAATAAATGATGAAAAAGGAATTGAGGTTAATGTTTCTTTGCCGAACAAAAAGACAAAAGGTCTTCAAATGTTATCAGGAGGAGAAAGGTCTTTAACCTCCATTGCATTACTTTTTGCTATGTCACAAGTAAACCCACCTCCTTTTATTGTTTTAGATGAAACTGACGCTGCTCTTGATGAAGCTAATTCAAAGAAATATGGAGATATGATTGAGAAATTATCGGAACTTTCTCAATTAATTTTAATTACCCATAATAGGGAAACTATGTCACGAGCTAATATTCTTTATGGTGTGACGATGGGGGCTGATGGGGTATCAAAATTATTATCTATTCAATTTGGTGAGGCAGTACAGGTAGCGAAATAAATAAGCATTCAAATTTAACCTCCGGAGGTTGAACCTCCGGAGATTTCAAAATCGATTAATTGTCGGTCTATATTTGTTTTTATTAAACGGACTTTTATTTTATCTCCAAGAGAATATTTAGTTCTTGTTTTTTGTCCAACTAAACTATAATTTTTCGTATCAAGATCATAATAATCGTTTTTCAAAGTTCTAAGACTTATCATTCCATTAGCTCCGTTTTCTATTTGAACATATACTCCCCATTTAGTAATTCCAGAAATAACACCTTCAAATTCTTCTCCTATTTTATCTGACATAAATTCTGTAAATTTATATCTAACAGAATTCCTTTCAGCATCTACAGCTGCTATTTCTTGTTGGGTTGATCGGGAAGTTAATTCTTTATATTTTTTGATTGAACGAGGAGATATATTTTCACCTGCTAAATATTTTTTCATTAAACGATGAACCATCATATCAGGATAACGACGAATAGGGGATGTAAAATGAGTATAATGTTCAAAAGCTAAACCATAATGTCCAATATTTTGAGTGGAATAAATAGCTTTGGCCATTGATTTAAGCATAGCAGTAGCGATTAGATTTTCTTCGGGCTCACCTTCTATTTTTTCTAATAAATTATTTAAATCTCGTGAGGATACTTTATTTTTTTGATACTTAAGTGATAACCTGTCTTTTTAAGAAAATCGGCTAATTCTTTAATTTGATCTACTTTAGGAATATCGTGAATACGATAAACAAAAGGTATTTCTATTTTTAATTTCTTTTCTTGATTATGAATAAATTCGGCTACAGCTTTATTAGCTAAAAGCATAAAATCCTCAATTAAATCATTAGTTTGCATTAGCTCTTTTTTATGTACATCAATAGCTTTTCCGTCTTCATCAAGAGTGAATTTATATTCATTACTTCCAAAAGAGATAGCTCCTTTTTTAGCTCGTTCTTTTCTTATTTTTTTAGCCAATTCATCTAGAATTTTTAATTCTTCATAAAAATCACCTTTTCCTCTATCTAAATTACCCTGAGCTTCCTTATAGGTAAATCTTTTATCTGAATGGATAATAGTTTCTCCAAACCAAGTATCTATTATTTGAGTATTTTTATTTATTGTGAAAATAACGGAATAGGTAAGTTTATCTTCATCGGGGTTTAGAGAACATAAGTTATTAGATAGAATTTCTGGAAGCATTGGAATAGTTCTGTCTACTAAATAAACTGAAGTGGCTCTACTTATAGCTTCTTTATCAATAATTGAATTTATTTTTACATAATGAGTGACATCTGCAATATGAATACCAATTTCATAATTACCATCTTTTAGTTTTTTAAAAGATAAGGCGTCGTCAAAATCTTTAGCATCATCAGGATCAATAGTAAAGGTTGTGGTTTTTCTTATATCTTTTCTTTTTTTAATTTCTTTTGCAAATTCTTTAGTGGCTGTATTTTTAATTTTATTGGCTTCTTCTTCAACTTCTTGAGGAAAGCTTGTGTCAAAACCTTTTCCATAAAGAATAGCTTCCATTTCAGTATTATTCTCTCCTTTTCTACCCAATATTTTTATTATTTTTCCTACAGGGTTTTCTTTCGGATTTGTCCATTCAGACATCTCAATTAATACTTTAGTATTTCCATTTGAGATATCTTCCTTTAAGTTAGAGAATTCACTAGGAATTCCAACACCACTTACTGGACGAGCAAGTTCTAGGTGGGGATAAAATCTAAAATCATCTGGGGTTAAGAAATAAACATCATCTTTTCTATAGATTGTTCCGACGAATTTATTCTTAGCTCTTTTTATTACATTTATTACTCGAGGTTTTTTTTCTAAAGATACCTCAATTAAATCTCCGTTTAAAGCAGTATTTAGATTATTTTCTGGTATTTCTATTTTATCGTTACCAGAAAGTCTAATAATTCCTATTCTTTTAGTAGTAATAATTATTGTTTCTTCAAGAGTTTTTTTAGTTTTTTCATTCTCTTTCATATTCTTATTATAGCAAAATAGGAGGGATATTTGAATAAGTTAGTATATTTCATTCACTTAGTAGTTGGATTACTAAGTTTTTTGAAAATATGGTTGGTGAGGTGTTTATGGCTAAAACACTCTTGCAAAACAAGAGTGTTCGCCCGAACACTTTATTTTTGAAATTTTCAATTTTAAAAAATAAAGTGTTTTAGGGGGATATGTGGATAACTATATTTGTGTTGTGGGCGTTTGTGTTATAAAATATTATCTAAGTGGGAAAAGGTGGTAAATACATTTTAAATATTATGTTGATAGGAGAGTATACACATACTATAGATTCTAAAAAAAGGGTTTCGTTACCTACAAAATTTCGTGGTGTTATGGGAAAAAAAATGATTATGACAAAAGGTTCTGATGATTGTATTTATGTTTACGCTATGTCTGAATGGAAAAAAGTATCAGAAAAATTAGCAGGACTTTCTATGGGTCAAGCAGATCAACGAGGTTTTAAAAGATTAATGGTAGCCGGAGCTACGGAAGTATCACTTGATTCTATTGGTAGAGTTTTGGTTCCAGATTTTTTAAAGAGTTATGGAAAATTAAAAACGAAAGTAGTTTTTGCCGGAGTGAGTGATCATATTGAAATTTGGGATGAAAAGATTTGGAAAACTTATAAAGAAAAAATTGAAGGTCAGGCAGATATATTGGCTGAGAAATTAGGAGAAATAGGGGTTATTTAATATGCACAAACCAGTTCTTTTAAATGAGGTAATAAATATATTAGATATTCAGGAAAAGGATATTGTTTTAGACGGAACAGTGGGTGGAGGTGGTTATCTAAATGAAATATGTAAAAAGATTGGAAAATCAGGAATGGTTATTGGTTTAGATCAAGATATTTCAGCTCTTGAAAGAGTGAGAGAAATGAAAGTAAATTGTAGAAGACATTTGGTAAATGAAAATTTCAGAAATCTAGATAAGGTTTTGAAAGAATTGGATATTAAAAAGGTGGATAAAATAGTTTTTGATTTAGGATTTAGTTCTGATCAATTAGAAGATTCAGGAAGAGGTTTTTCTTTTCAAAAAAACGAACCACTTCTGATGACCTTTAAAAAAAAACCAAGCTCTGACGATTTAATAGCTAAAGAAATTGTAAATAATTGGGACGAGGACAATATTTCAGATATCATTTCTGGGTACGGAGAAGAAAGATTTGCTAAAGAAATTGCTAAAGAAATTGTTTTAGCAAGAAAAGAAAAAACTATTGAAAGCACTTTTGAATTAGTAGAGATTATTAAAAAGGCGGTACCTAAATGGTATCAATCAAAAAGACTACATTATGCTACTAAAACTTTTCAGGCTTTAAGAATTACTGTAAACGATGAGATAGGATCTTTAAAAATGGGATTAGAAAAAGCTTTTGGACTTTTAAATGAAGGAGGAATAATAGCAATTGTTTCTTTTCATAGTTTGGAAGATAGAGTAGTAAAGAATTATTTTAGAAAATTAAAAGAAAATAAAGAAGGATTAATTTTAACTAAAAAGCCAATTATTCCTAGTAGAGAGGAAATAAAAAATAATCCAAGATCGCGTAGTGCTAAATTGAGAGCAATCAAATTAGGGAGTTAGGAATTAGCTAATTAGCTTCTTAGAGGAAAAATCGCAAAGCGATTTTTCTCCTAAGAAGCTAGCCAGCTAAAAAGCTAAAAAGCTAAAAAGCTAGAAAGCTAAATATATGGAAGCAATAACACAAATAAATAATTTAAATAAAAAGAGGATTTTTATATTCTTGTCTTTTTCTGTATTGTCATTGTCTGTGGTGTATGTATATTTTATTACACAAATAACAATGAATATTGCTATTTATAAAAGTATTGCACAAGAGATGGTGGATATGGATTCAAATATAGGGAAATTAGAATTTGAATATATGTCCTTGAAAAAAGATATTAATTTTAATATGGCAAAAACCATTGGTTTTATTGAAGCTTCAAATATTAAGTTCGTAGATAGAAGGGTTGTTAATGATAAGCTTTCTTTGGTTAATTAAGAAAATCTATAATGAAGCATATATATAATTTTAGAATAAAACTCTTAGGTTTAGGGTTTTTTTTATTTTTCTTCGTTATCATAGCTCAGTTGTATATAGTGCAAATTGTAAAAGGAGAGGAATATGGTAGGGAAGCAAATAGACAATATATTCAACCCAAGAATACCTTTAATAGAGGTAATATTTTTTTTGAATATAAAGATGATAAAAAATTTTCTGCTGGAATGACAATTTCTGGTTTTAAATTAACTATTAATCCTAATTTAATAGAAAATGCTGAAGATGTTTATGAAAAGCTATCAAATATTATAGAAATAGATAAAGATATCTTTTTATACAGAGCTAATAAAAAAGGTGATCCTTATGAAGAAATAAAAGATAGACTTGATTTTGAGTCAGCAGAAAAAATAAGGGAATTAGATTTAATAGGTGTTTCTTTAGAAATGGATAAATGGCGTTTTTATCCTGGAAATAATTTAGCTTCTCATACATTAGGTTTTGTTGCTTATAACGGAGATTCTTTAGAGGGTATTTATGGGGTGGAAAAATATTATGATTATTTATTACAAAGAGAAAGTAAAAATCTTTTTGTTAATTTTTTTGCTGAAATTTTTTCTAATTTAAATCAAGTTATTCTTGAAGAGGGTATAAAAAAAGAGGGAGATATTATTATGACTATTGAACCTTCTGTTCAAAATTATTTGGAAAATAGACTGGAAGAACTTTCTGATAATTGGAAAACAGAATTGGCGGGAGGAATAATTATAAATCCCAATAATGGAGAAATTTACGCCTTAGGTTTTTCTCCTACCTTTGATTCAAATAATTTTAATAAAGCAGAAGGTATAAAATTTGGGAATCCTATGGTTGAAAATGTATATGAAATGGGATCTATTATAAAGGCTTTAACTGTAGCTATTGGTCTTGATACAGGAGCTGTGTCAGCTGATACTATTTATAATGACAAAGGGTCTATAACTTTAGATGGAAAAACTATTTCAAATTATGATGGAAAAGCTAGGGGTGTTGTAGAGCTTCAACAGATTTTGAATCAATCTTTAAATCTAGGGGCAGTTTTTGTAGCTCAAGAAATTGGTAATAAAAAATTCGCAAAATATTTATTTGATTTGGGTTTAGGAGAGGAGACAGGAATAGATTTACCAAACGAAACCTATGGATTACTTTCAAATCTTGAAAGTAATAGAGATATTGAATATGCCACGGCATCATTTGGGCAGGGAATTGCGATAACACCAATTGGTGCAGTCAAAGCTCTTTGTACTTTAGCTAATGGAGGTTTTTTAATTACACCTCATCTAGTTAAGGAAATAGAATATGACATAATGCCATCTGAAAAACTTTTTTATGAAAATGAGAGAATTTTTAAAGAAGAAACTAGTAGGGAAATAAGTAGAATGTTATCTGTTGTGGTTGATGATGCTTTATTGGGTGGAACTGTAAAATCAGATGATTATCTTATTGCTGCAAAGACAGGAACTGCTCAAATGGTGAGAGAAAATATAGGGGGTTATTACGAAAATAAATATTTACATAGTTTTTTTGGTTATTTTCCTGCAAGTAAACCAGAGTTTTTGGTTTTTTTGTATATAATAGATCCAAAAGAAGTTAAATATTCATCACAAACTCTTACACATCCTTTTATGGATATTTTCAGATTTCTAATTAATTATTATGAAGTTATTCCTGACAGAGAGAATGGGAGGGAAAATTAAAATAAAATTTTATTTTAATTTTTTAGAGAGGAAGTTAAAAAAAGGCGCCTGCTTTGCAGGCGCCTTTTTCTATGAAAATAAGTTATAATACAGGTAATGTTAAAAAATATATTTAAAAAGGTTGTGATTTCTATTATACAATTAGAAGCTAAATTAGTTTTAAAAAAATACAAACCCAAAATAGTAGCCGTTACAGGGAGTGTTGGGAAAACTACTACCAAAGATACTATTTATACAGTTTTAAGTTCATCTTTTTTTGTAAGAAAAAGTGAAAAAAGTTTTAATAGTGAAATAGGAGTACCTTTGACTATTTTGGGATGTGAAAATGCTTGGAATAATCCTTTTTTATGGTTGAAGAATATTTTAATTGGATTGAAACTTTTATTATTTAAAAGTAATTATCCTAAATGGATGGTGCTTGAAGTTGGGGCTGATGCTCCTGGTGATATAGAAAATCTAGCAAAATGGCTTAAACCAGATATTGCAGTTATTACTCGTTTTGCGAAAATTCCTGTTCATGTAGAATTTTTTAAATCTCCACAAGCCCTTATGGATGAAAAAAAGAAATTAGTGAAATACTTAAAAGCAGGAGGAATTTTTGTAAAAAACAGTGATGATGAAAATGTGAATTCTATTCAAGTAGCTGAAGGAATACAAACAATTTCTTTTGGGTATAAGGAAGGAGTTGATGTTTTAGGGTCAGATATTGAAGTTATTTATGAAAACTCAATTCCGACTGGGATTAATTTTGAAGTAAAATATTCAGATATAAGTATTCCTATAATTTTAAAGGGGGTGATAGGTAAATCTCAAGCATCTTCTGTTTTAATTGCTGTTGCTGTGGGTATGTCTTTGAAATTAGATAAGAATTTAATTTCATCATCTATAGCTGAAAATTATAGAACTCAACCTGGAAGGATGAAATTATTAAAAGGTATTAAAGAAACTACATTAATAGATGATTCTTATAATGCTTCACCGATAGCAGTAGAGAAAGCCTTAGAAACATTAAAAGATTTAATAATCCCTAAACCTACCCTAGTCCGACCGAACGGGTTTAGGACGGTCGGGCAAGGAATAGAGGGAGGAAGAAAAATAGCCGTTTTGGGTGATATGCTAGAACTAGGTAAGTATTCTACAGAGGAACATAAAAATATCGGAAAACTAGTAGTGAGTAGTTGTGATATTTTAGTTACAATTGGTTTACGATCTAGACATATAGCTGAAGGTGCTTTACTTGGTGGAATGAGTGAAAAGAATATTTTTCAATTTGATGACTCATTAAAAGCTGGTAAATATTTACAAAATCTTATACATAAAAATGATGTGATTTTAATTAAGGGATCTCAATCTATTAGAACAGAAAAAATAACAGAAGAAATTATGGCGTACCCAGAAAAGAAACATAAGCTTTTAGTAAGACAAGAAGCTGAGTGGAATCTTCGTTGAAGATTCCAGTTAAAAGTTCATAAAGTAAAAGGGCGACCGCTTTGCGGTCGCCCTTTTTGACTTTTGACTAGAGAAGGTTTTATTTTATCGTAACTTGTTTTCTGACAATTTTCCTAACTTAATCAATCTTTCAATTTCTTTTTTCTTGTTAATATTAGCTAAAGCTTCTTTCTTTTTAATATATTTTGATACTTTTCTATTATTATAACGAATAGAACGTACCCGTGGAAGAATTCCAGAATTTCTGATTTTTTTAGTAAAACGACGAATCATATTAGCGTCATTTTCGCTGCTATTCTTTTTTGTTACTTCTACATTTATCATAATTTCGAGTGAGGACTAGTAAAAATGATTATGTAATATTTATTTTTACTATGTCCGAGCGATGGAATTATATGCTTGCTTCATCTAATTTCGAGTGAGGACTAGTAAAAATGATTATGTAATATTTATTTTTACTATGT
>DAOWHH010000007.1 GCA_030641525.1 bacterium | reverse complement strand
ATTCCTCTAACCTCATTACCAAAAATAAAGACAGTATCTTTTTTATTAATATTGATTTTTTTATAATCAATTGATTCTTTTGATTGTTCAACTCCAATAATTTCTACTCCTTCTTTTTTTATTTTTTTTATAAGTGAAGTAATTCGAGAAAAATATTCCCACGGAATATTTTTCTCAGCTCCTAAGGCTGTTTTAGAAATAGCTCCCACTTCCCTTCCAAATCTATCTTTGGGAGTAGGGGTATAGCCTGTTAAAAATATTTTTGAAATACCAGAAGCGTCTGCTGTTCTAAAAATAGATCCAACATTATGAGTACTTCTTATATTATGGAGTATTAAATATGATTTCATATGCTTTCTTTGAATTATAAAATAATAATTTTGCTTTCATTATTATAATTTTGCTATAATAACATTATGTTAAATGCATTTCCAGATTTATTATCTCTTTCTTTTATTGCTCCTTTAGTTTTGAGAACTATAGTCGGAGCTTATTTCTTAAAAGAAGCTTATTTAAAATTAATAATAGATAAAAAGAAAAAAGTTAATACTTATAAAGTATTAACAATGATTGGATTATTAGGTGGTATATTTCTCATTACTGGATTCTTTACACAGATTACTAGTATTATTTTGATAATAATAACTATATCAAATGCTATTTTAATTTCTCAAAAAAGGAGCCTAAAGTGGTCTGAATTTGATTTTTATATTCTCCTTATAGTAGTGTTGATTTCACTTATTTTTACTGGTGCTGGGTTTTATGCATTAGATTTACCTTTATAAATTACCAAAATACTGGACTTTTTCCTATTTTTTGATATTATTTTCTTATATTTTAACATTTCCACCCATAGCTCAGTCAGGTAGAGCAGCAGCCTTTTAAGCTGACGGTCGTAGGTTCGATCCCTACTGGGTGGACAATGAATAATAAAAAACTCGCTTCAGCGAGTTTTTTGTTTACTTTTTATAAAAAATATGTATTGTTATAAACAACTTGTACATAGAAATTTTTAATAAAACCAAGAAAAGGAGGAAAAATGGAGTTTTTTATAACCACAAATACATCTGTTTATTGCGTTTATAGCGAAGAAAATGGAGATTTATCTTTCAGTGCTAAAAAAATAACATTAAAAGACCAGAGTGAGAGCGAGATTTCTATTAATAGTAAACTCACTGGTAAAAAACTTGATTTTCGTGCACGGGGAATGTATATTGGCAAATCAAAAACTTCTCCGGTAGTTGCTTTGTTTTTTGATAAAAACGACGCAATTAATTGCCTGAACTCAAAGAAACAATATTTGAAAAAATGGAGGGAGAAGACTGAAGAAGTTTTGAAACTCATCCAGGATGAATACCCTAATACCATTAATATTTCAATATTTAAAAAGTAGCGAGGTTCTTAATTAAAATAGTTTCTCACAGAATCCCACAGAATAATTAATTCTGTGGTTTTTTATTTCTTTTTCCAATCTAATTAAAACAAAGAGTAAAATCTTTGTTTGAATGACCATTTATTTTCTCTTAACCTTTGAACGTTCTATCTCAGTTAAATATTGTTTTCTTAAACGGACACTTTCTGGGGTAATTTCTAAATATTCATCTTCCGCCATTACTTCAAGTCCTGATTCAATTGAAAGTTCTTTCGGAGGCACTAATACAATATTTTCATCAGAAGAAGACGATCTCATATTAGTTAATTGTTTTCCTTTAGTTGGATTAACACTCATTTCTTCACCTTTTGAGGTATTCCCTATTACCATACCTATATATACTTCTGTGTTAGCTCCGATATAAAGTTCTCCTCTATCTTGTAAATTATATAAAGAAAAACCAAGGGCTTTACCAGCTACCATTGATATCATTGAACCAGTTGCTCGTTTGAATATCTCTCCTGCATATTCTTTGAAACCAATTACTCTACTAGAAATAATTCCCTCTCCTCTCGTATCAACAATAAATTGCCCCCTATAACCTAAAAGTCCTCTAGTTGGTATTTCAAAAATTAAACGAGATGTATTCTCAGTTTGTTTCATATCTGAAAGTACTCCTTTTCTTTTTCCTAATTTTTCTATTACAACTCCTTGAAATTCATTAGGTACATCAATAGTCACTTCTTCATAAGGTTCAAGTTTAACTCCATCTTTTTCTTTTATAATAATATGCGGTTGTGATACTTGAAGTTCATAACCTTCTCTTCGCATATTTTCAAGTAAGACTGCAATATGTAATTCTCCACGACCAGCCACTTTAAAAACACTATCAGAAAAATCAACCTCAAGACCAACATTTATTTCAAGCTCTTTTTCTAATCGCTCACGAATTTGTCGCCCTGTCACAAATTTACCTTCCCTACCAGCAAAAGGAGAATTATTAACCAAAAAATCTAAAGTAATCGTAGGTTCATCAACTTTAATAGCAGGCATTGCTTCTACTATATCTTCATCTGTGGTAAGTGTCTCCCCTATAAAAACATCTGGAAGACCAGCCACCATAACAATATCACCAGCAATTGCTTCTTTAACTTCTTCACGAGAAACACCTTTAAATGTAAAAAGTTTTGTTATTTTCCCACCCCTCACCTCTCCTGTTGGTTTTTTAACAAAAATAGATTCCCCGTCTTTTAATATACCATCATATATTCTACAAACAGCCATTCTTCCTAGAAAATTATCATAAGCAAGATTAAATACTTGTGCTTTGACTGGAGCTGTAATATTTGCTGGGGCAGGAGAAACTTCTTCTAAAATAGTTTCTAAAAGAGGTGTTAAATCTTTTGATTCATCTTCTAAATTCTTTTTAGCTATCCCATCACGACCGATTGAATATACAGTAGTAAAATCAAGTTGTTCTTCAGTCGCTCCTAATTCCATAAAAAGTTCAAAAACATCCTCTTCTGCTTGTTTAGGATTAGCAGCTGGTTTGTCTATTTTATTAATAACAACAATTGGTTTTAACCCAAGCTCTAAAGATTTTTTTAATACAAAACGGGTTTGAGGCATTGGTCCTTCCTGTGCATCCACAACTAACAGAACTGAATCAATTGAACGAAGTACTCGTTCTACTTCTGAACCAAAATCAGCATGCCCTGGTGTATCTACAATATTTATTTTTGTAGTCTTTTCTTGTCCGTCCGCAGGATTAGGATAAAATAAAGATGTGTTTTTTGCATAAATAGTAATTCCTCTTTCTTTTTCTAATTTATCAGTATCCATACTCATCTCACCAGTAAACATACCCGATTGTTTCATAATAGCATCGGTGATAGCTGTTTTTCCATGATCAACATGGGCAATAATTGCGATATTTCGTATTTCCATTTTTTTATTTCAAAATAAAAAAGCGCTCAAAGCGTTTTTATATGTAAATACAGTACATTAAAAACAACAAAAAATCAATATAAAAAATATAATAATTAAGATATATAAATTATTATTATCAATTAAAAATTGACAATAAATACATAATATGATAGTATTTACTTAATTCAAATCGAACTATAAAGAGACCAAGTCGAGTTTTTGTATGGTTATAAAGTATTTGATGATTTAATAGATTATTTTTATAGCGATATGGAAACAGGAACAATTGCTCGTCTAGTATCAGACAAAGGATTTGGTTTCATTTCTCGTGAAGGTGAAGATAAAGATGTTTTCTTCCACACAAACGAGCTAAAGAACGTACAATTCAATGATCTAGCTGAAGGTGATGCTGTAACATTTGACGTTGAAGAAGGTCCTAAAGGACTTAACGCCGTTAATGTTAACAAAGCGTAACCAAAATTAATAAAAAGAGCGGTGGGCATCAGCCCACCGCTCTTTTTATTTTGTTATTTATTTTTCTTCCAAACTCTTTTCTTATTTATTTCCTCTTTCTCACGGAAAGCTTTTTCTAAATCTATATTAAATCTATTAGCAATTGCTAAGACAAAAATAAGTACATCAACCAACTCTTCCTCAACTGAACTAATTTTTGAATTAGAATCTATACTCATATTAATATTCTTACGAATCGCTTTAAATAATTCACCTACTTCTTCACCCATCTGAAGACAATTCTCAAAAATCTCTTGATTAAAATCCCTCTCCTTTTCTAAATCTAATACATATTGCTGAAAATCTTTTATTGTCGGATTATTTTTTAAAAATAATTTGCTTTGTTTTTTCATATTATTTATTACTTCAGTAAAAGTTATTTATTTAAAATCTATATTTTTCCCTTCCTTAAATTCATCTATATTATTGAATTCTCTTTGATAATCACTCCGACTCCTTTGTTTTAATTTCTTTTTATTTTTTATCCATTCATTCCCATTCCAATATTCTAAAAAATCAAAATTTGTTTTGTATAAAGCTTTTTCCCCATAAATAGTACCTACATAAAAATATTTTTTACCTTCTAGTTTTGACCTTCTTGCCATATCTATCATAAGCCACATCCCTAAAGATTGATCAGAATAATCTAAATCATAAAAATAAAGCCAAACATGAGATATTTTTTTATCATCCACTTCATAAACATAAGCAATAATATCCCCATCCATATCCTTATAAACTAAAATATTTGTTATAAAATTTGCCTTAAGTACAGTCTCTAATCTTTTTTTGGGCATAATTTTATCACCATGTTTTTTTTCGAAATAATTTAAACAAAATTTAATAAATTTTTTATCTTTAAAATTAAATTTATTTAGAGGAATTTTTTCAAACTCAAATTTATCATCAAATTTTCTCAACACTCTTCTGTTCTCACTATTTAAAACAAAATCTTTTAAATTCACCCTTGCACTTCTTGCCATATATAAGATATTTTTTATACCCTCTTCACCTGAATAAGGAAGATAACCCTTATTATAAATATCTGACAAAATATCTTTTTTTTCCTTTATTGCATAATTACAATACCCAAAAGAATAGGTATGATAAGAATGAACAAATTCGCTTTTAAATTCTTGCATATAATTATCTTGTTTTAAATAAATCTTCCACTAAATTTGCTATAGGATCTATCATACCACCAAAATCTCCTGAACTTAATAAAAGAACAGAATGGTTTAACTCTAAATAATCCTTTAATTTTTCTTCTATATTTTCATTTGAAACATCTCTGGTGTCCATACCAGAAGATTTTATTCTTTCAACTATTTCTTCTGAACTTGATTGTTCATGTGTATCTGATCCTTGAGTAGGTGGAGCAAAAACAAAAACTTTTTCACAACCACTAAAAACATCATCATACCAATGTATCTTCCCTTTATTTCTCCAGCTAAAGGTGTGTGGTTCAAAAACCACTACCAACTTTTTATCAGGAAAATGAGTTTTCATAGCTTCTATTGCTGATCTAGCCTTCTCATAAGATGAACCAAATCCTTCATAAACAGGAACTTCTGAGGTTTTTGTTTTTAATTCCATTCTTCTTTTTATTCCACCGAAACTTTTAATACTCTTTTTTAAATCGTCGGTTGTTATTAGATCTTTTTCTAAAAGCATAACTGACACACCTAATATATTTTGTAAATTATGTTTTCCTAACAAAGTAGTCTCTAAACTCACAATTTTTTCTCCATTTTTAATGATATCAAAACTAGAAGTTTTACCGTATTTTATATTTTCTACATACCAAGGAGTTTTGTCATTTCTTTCTAATCCATACGCAACCACTCTTGATTTACTATTATTTATAAGTCCTTCAACATTTCCATTTTCTACACAAGCAACTACCAAACCATTATTTGGAACTTTTTTAAGTAATTCTTCAAAAGGTTTTAAATAATCTTCCTTTGTAGGAAAAATATTTATATGGTCATGTTCTGCAGATGTTAATAAAATATTATCTGTTTTTAAATAAAGAAATTTTGATTTATTTTCTTTTATATCTGCTGGGTATTCATCTCCCTCTATTATAAAAACATTATTTTTACCTATTTTAGAAGTTTCTTTTTTTCCAACAGGAACAGCCCCAATAAAATAATTAGGTTCTTTATTTGAATCTTCTAAACAATGAGCAATCATTGCTGTACAAGTTGATTTAGCATAACTACCAACCACCACAACATTTTCTGTATCCTTACTCAAATCTGCCAAAATTTCTGGGAATGATTTTATTTCTATTCCACTTTCCATAACAGCTTTTACCTCTTCATTTATATCTGGTCTAAGTTTTGCATTTCTACCTAAAACAAAAAGATCTACATTTTCAGGTATATTACTTTTATTGTATCCAGTTTTATAAGGAATTTTTTGTTCATCTAAATAATCACTTATTGGTGGGTAACAATTTTGATCTGAACCAGAAACATCCCAACCCTTATCTTTTAAGAGTTTTGCAACAGCACTCATACCCACTCCAGCTATTCCTATAAAATATACCTTTTTCATAAAATAAGTTTTTTAATATTACAGAGAAATAATAAACATTTCTAGAGAAATGTCAAATTCTGACTTTCCTCGTCTAGCATTATGATAAATAGATACTAAATTAGAACTTATCTTTAATAATTCATCTTTTGAGTAATTTTTTAAAAATCTCTTTGATTTATTAAAAACAAAGGGTTTTAAACCTGCTTTTGTAGCATTATCTGTATTTTGAGACTGAAACATTGATTTTAATTGCCAAAATAAAATTCCACTCACTTCTTCTGGCGGAATATTTCTCATTCTTGTTTTTTGGTACAAAACCCATAAATCTTTCTTCTTTCTATTTCCAAAAGCATCAGCTATATCAAAAATATTAAAATCTTTAATATTAAAATTTTCATTTTCTGTTACAAATTTTCTACCTATTTGTTTTTTAAGAGAAAATTCCTGAATTTTAGTAGCATATTTTTCTAATTTTTTTAAAATTGGTTTATTAATTTTTTGTTCTATAAAAATAAAAATATTCTCGGATTCTTTTATGTCTTCCAATCTTTTTTGTAAAAAGAGAGTACTGCCCTTGTCTTCAAATAAAGCATCTAATTGAACAATATATTTTTTTTCAAAAAGTCCTTGCCCTAATAATAATTCATCCAATTTACCCTCACTAAAATTATCAATATTAATTTTAAAAAAACCAGCATCTGGTTTTTTAGAAAAAAGTAAACCTAATAAAGAATGTAATTTCTTCCTTGAATTTTCGATATCATCTCCATGTAAACAATAAAACATACTAGATAGTATAAAGTCTATAAAGCCGAAAGTCCATAAAGTCGAAAGTTGAGTGTAACAAAGTCAATAAGAAAATTTATTATGGATGAAAAATATCTAGAAAAATTAGAAGTGTAAGTTTAACTTAATCATTTCACCGTAAGATATTTTTATATCCCAAAAATCTTTATTTTGGAAATGGTTTAACAATAACTGGATAACTCCTTTATGGGTAATTAGGGCAACTTTTTTATAATTATTTTCTTTTAGATTATTAATAAAATATAACACTCTTATTTTGAAATCATCGAAATTTTCACCATTAGGAAAATGAAATGATAGAGGGTTGTTTAAATAATTTTTTACTAATTTAGGAAATTGTTCTTCTATTTCATACCAACTTAAACCTTCCCATAAACCAAAATTGATTTCATTAATGTTTTTAACATTAACAGCATTATCAATAAATGTTCTTTTTAAATTACTCGAAAAAACCGCATCAACTTTTATTTTTTGTATTTTTATTTTTGTAAAAAGATTTTGTTTTTTTCCTTTTATAGTTAATTCACTATCGGTATGACCAATAAATTTATTTTTATCTTCTATTTCTCCATGTCTAAATAAATATAATTCCATTTTGAAAAAATATAAATAATAAATAAACAATTAATTCTCCGATTTGTTCTAACGTTCCACATACATCTCCACTAATTCCTCCTAAACTATGTTTAAAATATATACCTATTAAAAGAATAATAATCTGAACTATAAATAAGATTAACAAAGCTTTTATAAAACCTAAAACTAAACCAGTGATTATGATTGTAAATAGAAAAGCAATAAATAATGTTCTGTAGTTAAAATTTAATATATGGGATACATAATTTTGTTCCCCTTCATCTCTTTCTAAGCATGAATATAGTTTTATGATAGGTATTACACAAAACCTTCCTATAGTAAGAGATGTTATAATTGCTATAGGTAATATTTCTAAGGAAATTTCTTTTAATAAGAAAAATTTAAAAAATATAAGCATTATTAAACCCAAAACCCCGAAAGTCCCAATTCTACTATCCCTCATAATTTCAAGCTTTTTTTCTTTTGTATAACCACCATAACTATCACAAACATCTGCTAAACCATCTTCGTGAAATGCTCCAGTAATTATTGTCATAATAAAAATAACAGTAAGTATTAAGATATTCACAGGAAGTATATTTTGTAAAGAATATAAAATAGCGGAGCAAAACAAACCAATAATAAAACCACAGAATGGGAAAAATGCCATTGATTTATATAATTCGTCCATATCCAAGTTTAAATCTTTTTGAGGAAATGGTATTCTTGTGAAAGTTATTATCGCTAATAGAAGATTTTTCATTTTTTATTATTTACATTCTACCTTAAAAACAAAACTACAAAGTTATTTTAATTTTAAAGGATACCCAGAAACCATAAAATAAGCTTTATTCGTATTTTTCATAAAAATTTTATTAACATTACCTAATATCTCTCTGAAATTTCTTGAAAGTTCATTATTTGGTACAATTCCCATCCCAACCTCATTTGATACAATAATACATTTTTTAATGTTCTTGTTTTTATTAATTTCTTCCACTATATTTTTAGCAGAATCTAGAATTCTATCATTTTTATTTTTTATCAATTGTGTAGAAACATAAAAAGTTAAACAATCTATAATAACAAACTTTTTATTGATATTTTTAATGATATCTTCTATGTTTTGATTATTCACCTCAATTGTTTCCCAAGTTTTTGAACGCTCTTTTTTGTGGTTTTTAATCTTTTCTTTCATTTCTTTATCACATACTTGTCCTGTTGCAATGAAACTAACATCATCTTCATTCTCTAAAATCTGTAAAGCGAAAGTACTTTTTCCAGAAATTGCACCACCTGTTATAAAAATTAATTTTTTCATACAATATAATTTATTTCAAATTTCCCCAATTATCTCCTTTTTTGACATCTACTTGGAAGACAATTCCTTTTGATTCATCTAATGGAATTATAGTTTCCATTATTTTTTCAATCTCTAAAATGTGTTTTTTATCAATCCTTTTTTTAATTTCAAAAATTAATTCATCATGAACTTGTAATAGCATTCTTATATCCTCCTCTAATTTATTTTTAGAAATATAATCACCTATCTTCACCATAGCTATTTTAAGAATATCAGCACTAGTTCCTTGTACAGGAGCGTTAATAGCCATTCTTTCCGCCATAGCACGAATAAATGGAATCTTTGATTGTATTCCTTCAAAATGTCTAATTCTACCAAAAAATGTTTTTGTATAACCTAATTTAATTGCCTGCTTTTTGGAATCTTCAAGATATTTAGCTAATGTTTCAAATTTCTCAAAATATTTATTATAAAATTCTTGAGCTTCTTTTCTGGTAATTTGCTCTATCCCGTCAGAAGCATCTTCCATATTTTGTCTTAAAGAATTTATACCCATACCGTAAATTATTCCGAAATTTACTACTTTAGCTTTTCTTCGCATACTACTATTTACTTTATCTATAGGTACTGAAAAAATCTCAGAAGCAACAGAACTGTGAACATCATCACCACTTTTAAATATTTTTATCATTCCTTCATCCTCTGATAACATAGCAGCTGCTCTTAATTCAACCTGTGAATAATCAAAAGAAAATAATTCAAAATCTTTTTGAGCTATAAAAGCATCCCTAATTTTTTTACCTTGCTCTGTTCGTATTGGAATATTCTGTAAATTAGGATGATTAGAAGACAACCTTCCTGTTGTAGTTCCAGCCTGTAAAAAGGTAGTGTGGACACGTCCGTCCTTAGCGACTAATTTAGGTAAATTATCTATATAAGTAGATAATAATTTCTGTAATTCTCTATATTTTAGGATTTCATCAATAATAGGATGAACTTCCAACATCTTTCTTAATTCAGACTCTTTTGTTGATCGCATACCTGTTGATGTTTTTTTACGGCTAGTGGTATTTAAAGCCATTTTATCAAAAAGAGTTTCTGATAATTGTTTAGGTGAATTTATATTAAAATCTTCTCCGGCATATTTCCAAATTTTTTCTTTTAATTTATCTAATTTTTTATGATATTCTTTTGAAAGTTTTTTCAAAAAATTTACATCTACTAAAATACCGTTATTTTCCATCTTTTTAATTACAGGAATTAATGGAATCTCTATTTTTTCATAAATGAATTCTAATTCATTTTGTTTTATCTTCTTTAAAAGAATTTCTTTGGCTTTTAAAATATTATCTTCATTAGTAAAGTCTTTTATATCATCAATATTAATTTTTGTTTTATCAGAATTTAAAACCCATAAAGCAATGGCTAATTTTTCAAATTCTTCTTCTGTTATTTTTTCATCGTCAGAAGTATTATCCTCTAAATCATTATCAGGAGAAAATAAATCCATTAATCTTTGCGAAAGAGTTCTAAAACTTAATTCTTGAAATAATTTAATCACCTTTTCTAAATCTATCTCATCACTCCAAGTTTTTTTTGGTAAAGAAAATTTTATTGGAACATCTAATCTGATAGTAGCCAACTCTTTTGAAAATAAAGCATCTTCTTTATTTTCTTTTAATAAATTTATAACCCTAGGTTTAATTCCTTTTTTTAAAAAAGAGTCCTCGTTTTTTTCTAATTTTTTGTAAATGTCATCTATATTTCCAAAATTACGGATTAATTCAGTAGCTATTTTATCCCCTATTCCTCTTATCCCTTTAATATTATCAGAGGGATCACCTCTTAATCCTTTATAATCAATTGTAAGTTTAGGTCCAAAACCAAATCTATCCACTACCGCTTTTTCATCATACATAATGACATTATTTATTCCTGTTTTAAGAGTATAGACTTGTACTTTTTTACGATCTACTAATTGCAAAGTATCCATATCACCAGAAGCAATAATAATATCTATATCTTGGTTTTTTAATTGTTCACTAATGGTTCCTAAAATATCATCAGCTTCAAATCCTGCTTTTTCGTAAATAGGAATATTAAAAACTTTAAAAATATCTCGAGATCTTTCTATTTGAGCAATAAGACTTTCGTCTGGTTTTTCTCTTCCTGCTTTATAATTGTCATAAATTTCATGTCTATAAGTTTTTTCGGGTAAATCATAACAAGCTACAATATAATCTGGCTTCAAATCTTTTATTATTTTCAATAACATTGAAGAAACTCCATACAAAGCTCCTGTTGGCTCTCCTTTAGAAGAAACAAAATCTGGTAAAGCATGAAACGCTCTATGTAAAATAGCATATGCATCGAGTAGTACTAATTTTTTATTATTTTTTTTACTCTTATGTTTTTTTTCAGTCATAATGTTTTATTTAAACCTAAAACCTAATTTCTCTTTTGTTTTCATCTATAAATTTAAAATAAATCTTCTTTGTATCTTTAGGTAATACACCTTCTATTTTTTCAGGCCATTCAATAAAAATAATATTTTTAGGATCTTTACTTGTTTTTTCCCAACCAAGATCTAATAATTCTTCTTCAGAATCTAAACGATAAGCATCAATATGAATTAGGGTTTCAAAACCTAAACCTTGTGAATTGTGTATTTTATACCTTTTCTGGATAACAAAAGTGGGACTCGTAACATATTCTTGTATTCCAAAAATTTGAGCAATTCTCTGTGTGAAGGTTGTCTTTCCCGACCCTAGATTTCCAAATAATGCAATTATAATTGCTTCATTCTCTTCTTTTTTAAGATTTCTAATATAGGAATTGGCAAAATCTTTCATTTCCTTAATATCACTTATTATTTCTGTCTTCATATTGATATAATATCATATATCTATTTACTTTAAATTACGAAATGTGATTGAATAATATATAAAAAAAAGATATTATTTTAATAAAGATATGTTTAAATTTAACAACCAACAAAGAACAAGTGAAATTGAATTAAAAAAGATTCGTCAAAAAGAAGAAGAAGATTTGGCTAGAATTTTATCAGTAAAACATGGTGTTCATTATATAAACTTAACCACTATTCCTATTGGAGCTGATGCTTTGCGTTTAATTCCTGAAAAAGTATCTAGGGAATTTAAAATTGCTGTTTTTGCTAAAGTTGGTAATAAAATTAAAATAGCAGTTATATCCCCACAAAAAGAAGAAACGAGTGAATATTTAAAAAAATTAGAAAAACAAGGTTATAAAATAACTGTTTATATGGTTTCCCATCAAAGTATAGAGAAAGCATGGAAAAAATATGAGGAAGTATCTTATGCTACAAAGACAACTGCAGGTATAATAGATATTTCCAGCGAAAACATAAAAATAATCTCAAATCAAATAAAGAATTTAAATAATGTTAATGACACCTTACAAGAAATATTATTATCAAAACAACCTCATCTTATTTCTCGTTTTTTAGAAGCAATTCTTGCTAGTGCACTCGCTATTGAAGTTTCTGATATCCATATAGAACCAGAGGAAGAAGAAATAACATTAAGGTTTAGATTAGACGGTGTGTTAACTATTATAACTAAGTTTGATCATAAATTATATAAATTATTATTATCTAGAATTAAATTAATTTCAGGATTAAAATTAAATATAATAAAAAAACCACAAGACGGTCGTTTCAGTATTAAATTAGAAAATAAAAATATTGAAATTAGAACATCTGTTCTACCTGATGCTTATGGTGAATCAATAGTTCTTAGGGTTTTAAATCCAGACACTATTTCTGTTCCAATGGAAGATTTAGGTATTGAAAAAAATCTTTTAAAAATAGTAATGAGAGAAATAAAAAGACCAAATGGAATGCTTTTAAATACTGGGCCAACAGGTTCAGGAAAAACCACGAGTTTATATGCTTTTTTGAGAAAAATTCACACTCCAGAAATAAAAATTATTACCATAGAAAACCCAATTGAATATCACTTACCAGGAATAGTTCAAACTCAAGTTGATGTAAAAAAAGGTTATACATTTTTAGAAGGATTAAGATCATCTTTGAGGCAAGATCCTGATGTAATGATGGTAGGTGAAATTAGAGATAATGAAACAGCTAAAATAGCTATTAACTCTGCATTAACAGGACATTTAGTTTTTTCTACTCTTCACACACAAGATGCAGTAGGTACTTTTTATCGTTTAATTGATTTAGGAATAAGACCTAATATTATTAGTAATGCTGTTAATATAGTCCTTGCTCAAAGATTAGTTAGGAAACCATGTGACCAATGTAAAAAAGAGGTAATAATAGATGGTGAAAATAAAAAAATAATTGACCTTATTATTAATGAAATCAATGATGTCGGTAAATACACAAATAATACAGAAAAAATGTATACACCAGTTGGTTGTCTTAAATGTAATAACACTGGTTATAAAGGAAGAATAGGAATATTTGAAGCAATTATAGTTGATGTGGAAACATATAGAATATTAGAACAAAATCCAGATAAATCTGCTATAAAAGAAATATTTAAGAAACAAGGAATACTTTCTTTATCTCAGGATGGAATAATAAAAGTTTTGAACGGATTAACAACACTTGAAGAAATAAAAAGGGTTATTGATTTAGAATAAAATTTATGTTTAGATAGAAATAAGAGATACAAAATTAAAAACACAATTCTCTAAGTAAAACAATTTGAAAAACATTTGTCTAAGGGAAATTTAAGTAAATTGATTAAAAATCAATAACTGAAAGAACCTTGAGAAATATTTATATATTACTTAGAGAATTGTGTCTTTAATTAAAACCCTGTTAGAGATAAGTCGCGATCGTCAGGATTTGCTGAATTAATTTTTTACAAACATTAGTTCAACTTTCTATAATTAAACATTTTATATCCTGTATATGACCGCAATCTTTAACACGGGATAAAATAATCTTATCTAAGATTAACATAAATAATAATTAGTGTCAAGCATTTTCTATTCCATACACAAAAAACTATATAAACCAAAGAAATATGGATTCTATTAAAAAAACTGAAATTAGAAAAAAAAACGATAAAAAAGAGCTTTTTTTAGACCAAACTCTTCGCCCTAATACATGGAATGAGTATATTGGGCAAGAAAATATCAAAAATAATGTATTTGTTTTATTAGAAGCAGCCAAAGAAAGAGGTCATCAACCTGAACATATTTTATTTTATGGCTCCCCAGGACTCGGGAAAACAACTCTTGCCTATTTAATTTCAAAAGAAACTGGTCATCAAATAAAAATAACCTCTGGTCCCGCTATTGAAAAAGTAGGTGATTTAGCATCCATTTTAACAAATTTATCTCCAGGAGATATCCTATTTATAGACGAAATCCATCGTTTAAATAAAAATATAGAAGAAATTTTGTACCCTGCTATGGAATCTGGCACTTTAGATATCATTATAGGGAAAGGCCCATCTGCTAGAACTATTCAATTAGAATTACCTCCTTTCACATTAATAGCAGCCACTACTAGAATATCTATGTTGTCTGCCCCACTTCGTTCTCGTTTTTCTGGTGGAGTATTTAGATTAGAATTTTACTCTAATGAGGAAATAAAAGATATTATTAAAAGATCGGCTAGTATTTTAGATATAGAAATAAAAGATGAAGTTGCTCTAGAAATTGCTAAAAGAAGTCGTTTCACACCAAGAACAGCTAATTTTCTTTTAAGAAGATGCCGCGATTTTGCTCAGGTTAGTAAAAAAAATTTGAATGAGAATACAGTTAATAAAACTTTAACAATGCTCGGAATAGATGATATAGGTTTATCACAATTAGATAGACAGATACTTGAAAATATAATAGAAAAATTTAAGGGAGGACCTGTTGGTTTAGGAACTATTGCAATGGCTCTTTCTGAAGAAGCTCCGACTCTTGAAGAGGTAAACGAACCATACTTAATCCAATTAGGTTTAATAGAAAGAACCCCTCGTGGTAGAGTTGTGACAGAGAAAGGATATCAACACCTTAAAATAAATTATAATAAATTACTTTGATTATAATTTATTTCAAAAATTAATATTTATAATATATATTATTATAATAATCTTTATCAGCTATTAAAAAACCTTATTGATTGACATATTTATTGTACTGAAGTTTTTACAATGTTTACACTTAACTTCAATAACACAAGATTTAAGATAAGCTTTAAAAAATAATTTATGACAATATTTACATCGGTATTCTTCTAGAAATTTACTCATAGGTAATTCAAAACTAGTATAATTAATATCGTTATTCTTTATTTATATCGAGCCAGAATCCATTCATTTCTTATATCGCTATAAAAAATAACGCAACTCCAGCCCGATACAAATAAAGAAAATTTATTTGTAACTTTCTACCTCTAATTATAGAATAATTACTATAAATTTCTTATAAAGAATAGATAAAGAAAAAATAAAATCAGTGGATAACACTAATCTGTCTATTTAATAGAAATATCTACTTTTTCCGAATTATTTTATAATTATCTTGGAGATAAATTAAATCTTTTTTAATTTTATTGTGTTATTAAAAAATAAATTTCCTCTTCTAATACTAAAGATGCTACAATAAATATAATGCGTATATTAATTATAGAAGATAATTTAGAAATTATTGATTCTCTTAAAACAAGTCTAGAAGAAGAATGCTTCGCTGTGGATATAGCTAATGACGGAGAAAAAGGTTCGTATTTAGCTAGAACTAATGATTACGATTTAATATTATTAGATATTATGTTACCTAATAAAACTGGTGATATAGTATGTAAAGAAATAAGAGAAGCGGGTAAAGATACACCTATATTAATTTTATCAATTAAGCCTGAGATTGAAGATAAAGTTAATTTACTTAATTTAGGTGCTGATGATTATTTAACCAAACCGTTTTTATTGATTGAATTATTAGCTAGAATAAAAGCTTTATTACGTCGTCCTAAAAATATAGAAAATAATATAATATTATTAAATGATTTTGTTATAGATATGGATAAGTATTTGGTTGTATATCGAAATAAAAAAATAGATCTTACAAAAAAAGAATTTATGTTATTAGAATATTTGGCAAGAAATAAAGGGAAGGTTTTATCTAGAGGAATGATTATGGAACATGTTTGGGATTTGAGTATTGATCCTTTCTCAAATACTATTGAAGCTCATATAATGAATTTGAGAAAAAAAATATATAATACATCAAAAAGAAAATTAATTAAGACTGTTTCAGGAAGGGGTTACAAAATTGATGAATTTTAAAATAAACGAGATGTTTTTAATTATCACTAAGGGTTAATATCTAGAAATGAAATGGATATGAGATAATAAAATTACAGTAAATGAAAAAGATTATTTTGATATGATAAAAAGAAAAACTGCTTCTTATATTGTCTCTTAGAAAGAGACTAATTTGATATAAAAATACAAAGAAACTACTGAAAAAGGTTTTTATTAATAAAGTAATAAGAGATACAATGGCTATTTCAGCTTTTGTTGTGATCATTATGGAAACAACCCTTGTATGGAGTTAGAATAAAAATGAAAATGGGCATTTCAAAAATTACAGAAAAAGGTTTTTCTTTAAAAAGATATGCCTATTTTTTATTTGAAAAATTAATTAAACCTAAGTCTAAAAAAGAGGATATTCAACGTCAAGAATTTATTCTTAATATTCTTCTTTTTACTTCAATTATTTTAATTTTTGTAGTATTTATTACAACAGCTTACAATTATGTTAGATTAGGTAATCTATATAATGGTATTTCACCATATTATATATTAATAATATTGTCCATATTCATTTCACTCTTTATATTTTCTTATAAAAGTCATATTAATCTAGCATCATATAATTTAGTTATTATATATTTTTTAGCTATATCTCACGGTGTGTATTATTTTGGAGTAGGACAACCCCAAATATTATTGTCATTTGTCTTGGTTATAATTATTACTGGAATATTAATAAATTATCGGTTTTCTTTTTTAATGACATTATTAATTAGTTTTATATTAATATTTTTTGGGTACTTACAAACAAAAGGTATTTATACAGCCCATACATATTGGAAAAATGAATTAGTAATTAAAAAAGAAGATCCGATTATCTTTTCAATAATACTTATTATTATATTTATTGTCTCTTGGTTATCTAATAGAGAAATTAGAAAATCTTTAAATAGAGCTAGAAAATCAGAAGTTAATTTAAGAGCTGAAAAAGATTCTTTAGAAATAAAAATTACTGAAAGAACTAATAGGCTTAAAGAAACACAGACTGAAAAAGCTATACAACTTTATAGATTCGCAGAATTTGGAAGAATGGCATCTGGAATTTTTCATGATTTAGTCAACCCTTTAACAGCAATGACTCTTAATATAGAAAAACTTCAAAAAAAGTATGAGAAAATTGGAGAAGATTACAAGGCTATAGAAAAAGTAGCAAATAATATTGAGGAGATGAAAAGATTTACTGACGTTGCCAGAAAACAAATACAAAATCAGAAAATTAAAATTACTTTTTCTTTAGCTGATGAAATTACATTAGCATTAGAGACCCTTTCGTATAAAACTAGAAAAGATAATATTAGACTTATTTTTAATCCTCCTAATATTTTAATTAGAACAAAAGGAAATCCTATCAAATTTTATAGAATAATAAGTGATTTAGTTGCTAATTCTATAGATGCTTGTAAAGCAATAAAGAAAGAGACCAAAAAAAATAAAAAACAAGTGGAAGTTTCTCTTTCACAAAAAAGAAATATTATCACAATTACAATTAAAGATTGGGGTTGTGGGATCAAAAAGAAATATATTAATAAAATCTTTGAACCTTTATTCACAACAAAAGGTATAGATGGAACTGGACTTGGGTTATCTATTTGTAAAGATGTGGTTGAAAAAGATTTTAATGGAAAAATTAAATTAAGAACGAAAGAGGGAAAAGGGACAATATTTATGATTGAAATACCGGTAAGAAGTTAATTAAAGGTAGGAAAAAATCATTATGAAATTTAATAAAGAACAAAGTATAGATTTTCTATTAAAAAACCAAGAAAAAAACGGTAGTTTTTTAAGTTTATCTTCACCATCTATTAATAATTTTAAAAATACTAGAAAATATCATTCGGTATTTCCTACCTCTCTTATCCTTTCGTCTTTGAGTGAATTAGATGACTTAAAAAGTAAAAAGATTATATCTAAAGGAATAAAATTTTTATTAACACAAAAAAGTGATGTGTGGTCTTTTAATTATTGGGTTCGTAATTCAGAAGAATCAAAAAAACTTCCATATCCCGACGATTTAGATGATACTTTTTGTGCAATTTCTACATTATTTTTAAATAAACCAGAAATATTTGACGGAGAGGTATTAGCTAATATTATAAATATCCTAACCTTTACAGAAAAACAAGAAGGGGGTCCTTATAAAACTTGGATTGTTCCATCCGATACTGAGGAAATTTGGAAAGATGTAGATTTGGTTGTAAATAGTAATATTGCCTATTTTTTATTACTTCAAGAAATTTCTTTACCAAAACTCAATAAATTTATTGAATCAAAAATAGATAAAGAAGAATACATAACTCCTTATTATCCAACCCCTTATACTGCTATCTATTTTATATCTCGATATTATAAGGGTAAAAAAGTAGAAAAAATAAAAAAATATCTTTTTAAAAAACAAAATAAAAATGGCTCTTGGAATAATCCATTAAATACAGCTTTAGCTGTCTCAGCTCTACTTAATTTAGGAGAATCACCTAAGAAGGTTGATAAAGCAATTAATTATTTAAATAAAAATAATGAAAATGGAAAATGGAAAGCTTATGCTTTTTGTATTGATCCTGTTATAAATAAAAAAACATATTATGCTGGTTCCCCCACCCTAACAACAGCATTTTGTTTGGAAGCTATGAATAAATATAAAAAAGTACTAGAAATCAAAAAGACAAAGATAGAAAACAAAAAAACTAACGATCAAAAACAAATTTATAATAAAATAATAAAGAAAACTAAAAATATTTTTTCAAAATTAGATGATGATTTAAAAAATCAAACTTTGAAATCTTTAGAAAAAATAAATAAACATAAAAGTCGTTTTGAAATAATACTTCTTCCTTATTTTTTTAAATCATCTCTTAAAAAAGAGTTTGCTAAAAAACTATCTGACGAAATGATAATAAATCTTGGTTTAGCTAATTTATTAGGTTGGATCGCTTACACTATTTATGATGATTTTCTGGATGAAGAGGGTAATCCCAAAAAACTTTCTATTGCTAATGTATGTTTAAGAGAATTAACTTTAATATTTGAAAAAATTCTCCCTTATGAAACAGGTTTTTTTGATTTTTTCAAAAAGACTATGAATGAAATTGATTCTGCTAATACTTGGGAAACTACTAATTGTAGAGGAATTGATTTAAAAAATATTCCTGATTATTCTAATTATAAAAGATTAGCTGATAGATCAATGGGTCATGCTTTAGGTCCAACTGCAATCCTATTTTCTCTTGGATACAAAGAATCATCGTTAGAAATAAAAAACACTATTAAATTTTTTGAAAATTATATTATAACCAAACAACTAAATGATGATGCTCATGATTGGGAAATTGATTTGAAAAATCAACATATTAGCCCAGCTTGTGCTTTGGTTTTGAAAAAATGGACTAAAAATAAAGAATTAGATATTGAAAGAGATTTGGAACAATTACAAAGTATTTTTTGGAATAAAACTATTATTAAATTATGTAATGATGTTCTTAAACATAGCCAAAAAGCCAGAATGAGTATTAAAAAACTTAAAATAATAAATAATTTTAAAATTTTTGAGAAAATATTAGAGAGACAAGAAAAATCAGCCCAAAAAGCCCTAGATGAACAAAAAAAGACCCTGCAATTCTTAAAAACTTTTAAATAACATTTATTTATATACCTAAAGACATTTCCAGAGGTGCGACTTCTAGAGATGTTTTTAAAATATAGACATTTGGTCTAAACTGGGGTAATATAAGCTTATGTCAGGTCATAATAAATGGTCAAAAATCAAACATAAAAAAGCTGCTACAGATGCAAAAAAGAGTAAGATATTCTCTAAATTAGCTAAATTAATCACTGTTGAATCTAAAGCAGTAAAAGGAGATATAAATTCTCCTTCTCTTAAAACTGCTATTGAACAAGCTAAAACAGCTAATATGCCGTCTGATAATATTGCTAGAGCTATAAAAAAGGGGACTAGTGCTGATGCTGGAAGTATGGAAGCTAATACTTATGAAGCTTATGGCCCTGGAGGTTGTGCTTTAATTATTGAAACCTTAACAGACTCTAAAAATAGAACAGCAGCAGAAATTAGACATATTCTTTCTAAAAATGGATTAACTTTAGCTGGGGTTGGTTCTGTCACATGGTCTTTTACTAAAGAAGCTAATAAATGGGTTCCTCAAAATACCCTCCCGTTATCTGATGAAGATATGGAAAAAACTGCAAAAGTCATTGAGGATTTAGAAGATAATGATGATGTGCAAGAAGTTTTCACTAATATTGAGTAAACTCAATATTTGTAAACATCTTAATTTTTATGAAAATAATTGCTATTGACCCAGGATATGAAAGGGTGGGGATCGCTATTTTGGAAAAAAATAATTCTCAAAAAGAAATTCTTATATATTCTGATTGTTTTCAAACATCTTCTACTAAAGATTTTTCAGAACGTTTAAATAATATTGGACAAGAAATTAAAAGAATTATAGAAACTCATAAACCAAAAATAATGGCGATTGAGTCTTTGTTTTTTAATAATAATCAAAAAACCGCTTTACAGGTTTCTGAAGCTAAGGGACTTATTAAATATTTAGCCCTAGAAAGAGGTTTAGAAATTTTTGAATACACACCTCTTCAAATTAAAATAGCTATTACTGGTTATGGAAGAGGTACTAAAGAACAAATTACATCAATGACAAAAAATTTGATTAATATAGAAAAAGAAATTAAATATGATGATGAATATGATGCTATCGCAATTGGTTTAACATATTTTGCGATTAACCCTATCAATAAATAAAATATGAAAAGAAAAAATAAAAAAATAATAAAAAAAATAACACCCATCTTATTTGTTTTTTGTATGCTTTTAGGAGGAATAATTTTACTGTGGATTTCTACATTTAAAGTACCTGATTTAAATACTATTGTTGATAGAAGGATATCAGAATCAACTAAAATTTATGATAAAACAGGAGAAATTCTTTTATATGACTTACATAAGGACACAAAAAGAACTTTGGTTTCTTTTAATGAAATCTCACCTTATATGAAAAACGCTGCTGTGGCTATAGAGGATGCTGAATTTTACCAACATAACGGTATTAAACCAATGGCTTTTTTAAGATCAGTATTAGCTAATATAAAAACAATGAGTTTTAGTCAAGGTGGATCCACTATTACTCAACAAGTTGTTAAAAACTCTATATTAACAACAGAAAAAAAGATTACAAGAAAATTAAAAGAGTGGGTTTTAGCATTAAAACTTGAAAAATTAATGTCTAAAGAAGAAATATTAGCTCTTTATTTAAATGAGTCACCTTATGGTGGAAATATTTATGGTGTTGAAGAAGCATCTTTAGCTTTTTTTGGAAAAAATTCTAAAGATATAAATTTAGTGGAAGCTGCTTATCTCGCTGCTATACCACAAGCCCCCACTTTTTATTCACCTTATGGAAACAATAGAGATAAATTAGAAATTAGAAAAGATTTAGTATTATCACAAATGAGATTGAACGGTTTTATAACCCAAGATGAATTTGATAAAGTTAAAGATATAAAAATTGAATTCAAACCTAGATCTGAAACAGGTATATTAGCACCTCATTTTGTAATATATATTAAAGAATATTTAGAAAGTAAATATGGTAAGAAAATAACTGAAGAAGGTTATAAAGTGACTACAACCTTAGATTATGAATTACAAGAAAAAGGAGAAGAAATTGCTAAAAAATATGCTCTATATAACGAAGAAAGGTTTAATGCTGAAAACACTTCATTTGTAGTTATAGATACAAAAACAGGACAAATATTAGTTATGGTTGGTTCAAGAGATTATTTTGATGAAGAAATAGATGGAAATTTTAATATTGCTTTAGCTCATAGACAACCAGGTTCAGCTTTTAAACCATTTGTGTATGCAACAGCTTTTAACAAAGGGTATACCCCCGATACTGTGGTATTTGATCTTGAAACAGAATTTTCTTTAGATTGTAATCCTGATGGAACACCAATAATAGAAGTTATTGAAGGTGAGGATGATACTTGTTATTCACCATCAAATTATGATGATATTTTTAGAGGTCCTGTTTCACTAAGAGACGCATTAGCTCAATCAATAAATATCCCAGCAATTAAGACACTTTATTTAGCAGGTTTACAAAATTCTTTTCAAACAGCTAAAGATATGGGTATTGATAATTTAAGTGATGCTAATAGATATGGTCTTACTTTGGTATTAGGGGGTGGAGAAGTTTCTTTATTAAATATAACAAATGCTTATGCTGTTTTTGCTAATGAAGGAATTAAAAATTCACCAACTGGAATATTAAAAATTGAAGATAAAAATGGAAATATTATAGAAAAATTCTCTCTTCGTTCAAAACAAGTATTACCTCAACAAAGTGCTTTACTTATATCTGATGTTCTATCAGATAATAAAGCAAGAACTCCTGCTTTTGGATCAAATTCTCCTCTTTATTTTGGAAACGAAAATGTAGCATCAAAAACAGGAACAACGAATGATTATAGAGATGCCTGGATTATTGGATACACTAATGATATATCAATAGGAGCTTGGGCAGGTAATAATGATAATTCATCAATGGATAAAAAAGTGGCTGGATATATAGTAGCTCCAATGTGGCATGAATTTATGGAAAAAGTTTTAGAAAAATATCCAGCAAAATCTTTTAAAAAACCAGAAAAACTTGCTCTTGATGATATGAAACCAATTCTTAGAGGTGTTTGGTTAGGTGGAAAAACTTATGTTGTAGATAAAATATCAGGTAAATTAGCTACTGAATATACCCCTGAAGAATTAAGAGAAGAAAAAGTTTTACAAGATATTCATTCAATTTTATATTGGATAGATAAAAACAACCCTCAAGGCTCTAAACCTGATTACCCAGAGAATGACTCACAATTCGAAAGATGGGAGTACAGGATAGCAGAATGGGCTCAGGAGAATAATTTAGGAACATCAACTATTCAAAATATTCCAACATTATTTGATGATATTCATAAACCAGAATATTCACCAAGATTTATAATAAATAACCCTAATCTTTTAATTGAATATAATAAAGATGAAAAAATAAATATTCTTTTAACTAATTATCAAAATAGATATCCAATATCTAAAAAAGATTATTATATTAATGGGATGTTTGTAGGATCATCAGATTATAATAATAATTTCTCATTCATACCTAACGATATTTTAAATATAGAAACAGAAAATACATTAAAAGTAATAATGTATGATTCTGTCCTTAATAGAACAATTGAATCTATTAACTTCAGAATAAAATAAAATTTAAAAAAATGAGTGCTTAGCACTCATTTTTTAATTATTTATTCATAGACATTAATAGATAGAGAAATTGATTATCTGACACCCCACGAATAATCATTGGTTTATTTGTACTATTAAATTGAAGCATAATACTGTCTGTACTAATAGATTGAAAACAATCTGTAATATACTTACAATTAAAATTAATATTTAATTCTTCGCCAGATAAAGCGGCTGGGACTATATTAATATTTTCTCCAACTTCATCACTTTTTGAAGTTATCTCAAATTTTTTATTTTTAGGATTTATATTGAAATTTACTTGATTAAATTTATCTGAAAAAATATTTGTGATTTTGAAAACCTTTATAAAATCTTCTAGAAGAATAACAACTTCTGTTGTAAATTCTTTAGGAATTAATTGTTTATAATCAGGAAAAACACCCTCCACAACCCTTGAGGTAAGATAAATATTATTATATTTAAATGCAATTTGATTTTTATTTATATCAATATCTATATCACCATCAACATCTTCAAAAACTCTTATAATCTCAGGAATATTTTTGAAAGGAATTAATATATTTTCAATTAATTCATTCGATTTATTAGGAATTTTTATTTCAGCTAATCTAAAAGAGTCAGTGGCCACAAAATAAATATAATTTTCATCAATATTTATCAAAACACTAGATAATTCTGGTTTAATATTTGAAATTGAAGCGCTATACCATACAGATTTAAAACCTTTAATTAGTTTTTTACTATCAATTACAAAAGTTTTATCACCTTTAATTTTAGGAATAGAAGGAAAATCATCATTTGAATGTGCTTTAAGGGTAGTTGTGTTATTTTTAGTTGAAATAAAAAGATTATTATCTTTAATTTCTAAAGATATATCTTCTTGATTAGAAATATTAGATAATAGATTTTTAAATATATTTCCTGGAATAGCAATTATTCCTTCATTTTCAACTTTAGCAGGTATTAATATTTCTATACCTAAATCTAAATTAGTTGATCTAATAATTAAATTATTATTTTTAGCTTCTAATAAAATACAATTAAGCACAGGATTATTTAAATTCTTACCCACAATTTTTTCTGCTTTAGAAATTGCATTTAATATATTTTCAGAAAGACATTTTATTTTCATAATTTCAAGTAAGGATTAGTAAAAATGATTATAATAATATTTATTTTTACTGTATCCAAGTGATAGAATTATATACTTTGTATATAAATTTTATTTATTATAATATGTTTATTATTTATATATATAAATAATAATATTTATATATTCTGTGGATAGGTGGATAACTTTAATTAATCTTTATTTATAATAGTTATTTATAATTATTTATTTTAATAAGTTGTGAATAAATTATTTTATATTCTTTATAAGTTTATATTTCTAATTTTATTAAAAATTTATACTAGAAATATAAACATTTTATTTACCTTTTTACACAAACTTATCCACTAAAAATTTGTTCGTATTTGTTCTAATTCTTGTGTAAGTAAATTATCAATTTTTAAATTATTTCGAATTTTATCACAAGAATGTATAACTGTTGTATGATCTCTACCACCTAATTTTTCTCCTATAGATGGATATGAAATACTGAAATCTTCTCTTAAGATATACATTACTAATTGTCTAGGTTTAACCACTTCTTTTTTTCTGGTTTTTTTATAAATAACTTCTTCATCTATACCATAAAATTCAGATACAACCCTAACAATTTCTTTAACAGAAACATTTTTCTTAGGGAAAATATTATCTTTAATTAAATTTTTGACTTCTTGTAAACCAAGCTCTTTCTTTTTTAATTGAGATTGGCATATTATTGAATTAAAAATACCTTCTAATTCTCTAATATTACCTTTTGCTTCAGAAGCAATATAATTAATAATATTATCAGATAAATAAAAATTATGTAATTTTGTCTTGGATTTTATAATAGACATTCTAGATTCCATATCAGGTGCTTGAATATCCACTGTCATACCAGAGCCAAATCGTGATTTTAATCTATCTGCTATATCAGGGATATAATTTGGGTGTTTATCTGATGAAAAGATAATTTGTTTATTATTATCATAGAGAAAATTAAAAAGATGGAATAATTCTTCTTGAGTTCTTTCTTTTTTGGTTAAAAATTGGATATCATCCATTATTAAAACATCATATTTTCTATATTTTTCCTTAAAAAGATTAATTTTATTTTGCTGAATTGAATTAACACAATCCATTGAAAATTTTTCTGATGTTATATAATAAACTTTTTTATTTAACCTTTTAAATTCGTTCCCTAATGCTTGAATTAAATGTGTTTTACCGTAACCAGTTTTTCCATACACAAAAAGAGGATTATAAATAACTCCTTGTTTTTTAAGAATTGCTTGGGATGCCACATAAGATAATTCGTTAAAAGTACCTACAATAAATGAATCAAATGTGTAACGAGGGTTTAAGTTGTTTTTTTTATCTATTTCTTCTAAAGAAAGTCTATTATTAGGGGTTATAATTTGTTGATTAATTAAATTATTCTGTTTATTATAAGAACTATCAACTACATATTCAATAGTTCTGATATTTCCTTCAATATCTCTTAATATTTTAATAATATATTTATTGTATTTTTCATATAACCAATTTCTAACAAACTCGTTAGGAACCCCCAAAAAAATAACCCCATTTTCATATTTAATAATATGAGTGTCTTTAAACCATGTATTAAAATTAGCTTTTGATAGATTTAATTCAATACCCAATAAAACTTCTTCCCATATTTTTTTATTATCTATTGTTTTATAACTCATTTTCTTACCATTATATTCTTTATTGAGAATTTATTAAACTTCCTAAAAGTGCATTAATATGTTGTTAACCTGTTGATAAGGTGAAAGGTAGAATAAAAGGGTGATGGGCTTTCACCCACCACCCTTTCTTAATTCTTAAATATTTAATTTTAATTCAATTAAACAGAGATTTGAGACCTCCCCTTCCTTCTTCTGTTTTTTAGAATATTTTTTCCACCTTTAGATTGGCTTCTTACTAGAAAACCATGAGTTTTATTTCTTTTTCTGTTTTTTGGTTGATATGTTCGTGACATGATGTTAAAGATTATAGTGTAAAATATGAAAAATTACAAGCAAAATAATTAAAAGTTCATAAAGTTTGTAAAGTTGAAAGTTGGGAAAAATTGCTTTGCAATTTTTCTTACTTTATAGACTTTATGAACTTTTAACTTTATACTGTCTGTATGTTATCTAAAGATAAAAAAATAAATACTCAATTATTTAAAGAGATTCTAGAATCTGGAAAAATGTATAGTTCTGACTTATTTTCTTTAAAATATTTAAGATCATCTATTGAAGAAAATAGTAGATTTGCTGTGGTGGCTCCTAAAAAACAATTTAAAAAAGCATTTCAAAGAAATTTTATAAAAAGAAAGGTTTTTAATATTATTAAAGATGTTTATGAAGATATATTACCCTCTTTTAATATCATTTTTTTTCTTAAAAAAGAAGTAAAAGATTCAAATTATGAAGAATTAAAGAAGGAAATAATCACCTCTTTAAAACAAATTAAAGTTATAAATTAGTCTGTTTTAAAAGGTTTTCTTGTGATTTTGGTCTTTATGCGATATGATAGCGATTATGATATCTTATATTTTTAATTTATTATTTTTTAATCCTATTTACAATGGATTAATTTTTTTAATCAATTGCTCTTGGGTAGATATGGGTGTGGCTGTTATTTTAATAACAATAATAGTTAAATTAATAATGTTCCCTCTCACTAAAAAATCAATTAAGTTACAAATTAAAACAAAGAAATTAGAACCAGAAATACAAAAAATAAAAGAAGAACATAAAGACAATAAAGAAGAACAAGCTCGTAAAATGATGGAATTATATAAGGAAAATGACCTTAACCCTTTGTCTGGTATTCTTATAATGTTTATTCAAATACCTATAATTTTTGCCTTATATTTTGTTTTTTTAAAAGGTGGCTTACCTGATATAAATACAGAGATACTTTATTCTTTTATTAAGATTCCTGTTGATATAAAAATGTCCCTTTTTGGTTTGATTGATTTAACTCAAAAAAATCTAATTCTAGCTCTTTTGACTGGTATTTCTCAATTTATTCAGATTAAATTAATTTTACCTGAGATAAAAAATAATGGACAAAAAAGTTTTAAAAATGATTTTATGAAGAGTATGAATTTACAAATGAGGTTTGTAATGCCTGTGATTATTATTTTTATTGCATATAATTTACCAGCAGCTATTGCATTATATTGGATAACAAGTAATATTTTTATGATTTTTCAAGAAGTTTTTATTAAAAGAAAAATGGAAACAAACCAAGTATTAGGTATCAAGTAGTAAGTATTAAGTATAACAGGTGGTCGCGAAGCGACCACCTGTTGCGGAAAAAATTGCGACTAAAACATCTTTGATGTTCGTCCGATTAAAACAAAGTTTTAATTTAGGAAGCAAATTTTTATACTTAATACTTGATACTTACTACTTAATACTTAATCATTATGGATGAACAAATACAGATAATAAAAGAATATATAGAGAATACACTTAATAAATTATGTGTTGATTTTGATGACATTCATTTCGTTGAAAATAATATCACTAATAATAGTGTTAAATTTGTAATTAAAAGTAAGGATTCTGGTATTTTAATTGGAAATGAAGGAGTAAATATTTATGCTTTTAATCATTTAATAAAAAAAATTGTTTGGAAAAAAATAAAAGATTTTGATGAAAAGGTAGATTTTTTTATAGATGTAAATGATTACCAGAGTAATAATATTGAAAAAATAAAAAAACAAGCTCTTGATACAGCAAAAAAAGTAGATTTATTTAAAAGGGATATAGAAATGCATGCAGTTAATTCATATGAAAGAATGATTACGCATTCTATATTAACTGACGACCCTAATGTATCAACAGAGTCTATTGGTGAGGGAGAGTTTAGAAGGGTGGTTGTTAAGCCTAAATAAGTATCAAGTAGTAAGTATCAAGCAAAACAGGAGGGGTTAAAGCCCTCCTGTTTTTATTATAAATTTTATTTTACAAAATTTATTATATTTATTTATAATAATTATTAAGTCAAAATTCGCGAAGCGAATTTTGTATACTTAATACCTACTACTTGATACTTTAAAACTTATCTCTAATTAGAGATAAGTTTCAATCCCCAGAGATTAAAGTCTTTTTTATTGATGAATGTTAGGTAATTGTCATCATTGTTTATTTTTATATTAATAACATCAATATTCTCTCCTACTTCATCAAGAGGTGAGATTAATTTTTTTGTCTTTCCTGTATTTGTATTGATTTCCCAAATATCATCCGAAAAAGATATTTTTCCTTTATACCAATTATCTAAAGAACTTCTAGATAAAGAATTATTAGGAACTCCACAATATACTTTTATATTATCTTTCCCCCAAACACATTTTTCTGGAAATGTATTGATAGGTATATCAATACTTACTTTATTTTCAAAATTATAGACAAATAACTTAGGTATTAATTGTAAGTTTTCAGTGTATAGAATATCAAAATTTTTATTTATTAATGTAGATAAATTTAATTTATTTGCTAAAACTTTATCAAAATTTTCAGTAATAGGGTTAAAAATAAATGAATATCCTAATATATTTTCAGCTGTTTTTGTTGTGAAGTTTATTTTTTCGTCATCAATATTATAAATTAACCATTCTCTTAGGTCAGAATTTAACACTTGTTTCCTTTTTTCAGATTTTAAGTCAGAGGTTAAGCCTATTGAATTAGTTCCTATTTCTAATAAATAGAATATTCCATCGTTAAATTTTATAATTTCTCTTATATTATCTTGTAGATAAACACCCTCTAAACTTAATTCGTTATTTGAATCTTCAACTAAATTAGCTGAAAATGTTTTAATAATATCTTCTTCTATATACCTAATAATTAAATTATCTTTATCAATCCAAAGAACTTTATTTATTTTAGGGATGGTTGTATTTGATATTCTGTTTTGAATTAATGATTTTGTTGTAGTTTCATAAATATGTCCTGTGATTTTTTCTATATATCTTATTATGTAGTTTTTATCTTCATTAATTGTTGTTTTTGAAGATATATCTTCAAAAATAATTGCATTAACGACAGGGTTTGATGATATTTTTCTTAAAATAAGATCCTCAGTATAAATATCTTGTGATGTTATAGGGATACCATCTATTTGATCCTGTTCCTGTCTTTCTCTAAATTCTCTCCCTAAATCAATATCATCTACTTCTCCACTAGGAAAGAGAACTGTAAAATCATCAAAACTAATACCTCTATCAGTTTCTCTTAAAAAAAACCAATAAAATAAAATAATTATTAGGAAAATTGGTATTGTAATAAATATTATTTTTTTTATGTTCATATTTTTATATCTTCTATGTTAGGGTTTTTAGATTTGTTATTTTTTTATTATTTATGGGTAAGAATCCAATATCTTGACATTCTATACATTTATCTCTATGTTCTTTTATTTTACAATCACGACAAATATTATCACACCAATTTTCTTCTATTTCACAGAAAGGGACAACATGTTCAGGTTCTTTAGGTTCAGGTAGAGTCACTCCTTTTAAATTAAGATTAAAGTTTATTAAATCAGGGCTAATGGTATTAAGTAATAACCAAGATGCTAGTATAAGAATTAAACCTAATATAGCATTTGTGATATTTTTTTTAGCTTCTTCTATTGAAAAAGGAGAAGCCTCTGCTGTCATATACTTAAAACCTCCAATTACGATCATTAAAACAGCCAACACAGATGCCAAACCAACCCCTAATATAAATATTCCTTGTAAGTACTCTCCTATATTACTTGTTTTGTCTGGGATATTAGGTAATGAAGATTCTAAAAGTGTATATTCCACAGTTTTAGTTGTAGCGTTAGTAACAGTATATTTTGCAAACAATACAAATATAAAAACTATTTTTAATATATTTTTTTTCATTTAATTAAAATTAATATTTAAATCATTTTCAGCAAATTGAAAGATTTTTGTTATATCTTGAATGCGTAATGATAAAGTAGATAAACCTTTAATCTCTTCAGGTTTTTTTAAAATAATTTTGTTAGTATTATTATTTATAATATTTCCATTCATAATCCATTCATATTGAATATTATTTCCACTTGTTAATGAAAAGAAAAAGGGTTGAGCTATTAATTTTAATTCTCCTGATTTTAAATTGAAATTATTTTCAATACTTAAATTATTTTTTATTCCTAATAAAGGGTCGTTTTCATAAAAAATAATTTCTGGCTCCTGAGCCTCTATTATAATTAATTTTCTTCCTTTAATTTTTCCGTCCATACTCTCTATTTCAACTGTAATAATATTTTCTCTTAATAAAGATGGCCCAATAAAAGAGAGTGTATTTTTAGCATATCCTGATTTTTCACCCTGTACACTTAAATCTTTCTTCCATTTATAAATTAGATTTTTTGGATCAATCTTATTTTTAGAAGCATCAATGAAATTAGGTAGAGCTACTATTTTAATGACAGATTCGTGGGTATTTAAGGCCTTACCTTTATAAAAAGTTGGTGTGTATGTTTCTGCTTCCCAAATTAGGTCTATATCGGTAGGATTTATATTAATTTGTCTTGTAAATAATTCTGAATTAGGAGTATAGACATCAACTTTTAAAACTATTATTTCTCCCAAATCTTTAGTTCTGAATGAAAAATCTCTTCCTCCAATAGTTTCTTTTTTTATTTCTCCATTTATAGACCAAATAATATTAGTTCTTTGCAAATCAATGGAATAAAATTCTATTTTAGCTGTAATAGTCTCATTAGCTGAAGGAAATTCAGGACTTAATGTTATTTGCATATCAGTTCCGCGAAGGGCAAAATCTTGACTATGTGAAATATTAAATATGCTCAACAATAGAAATGCTGTAATTCCTATATATATTTTTTTATGAAGATTATATATCATAAATATATTATATAAGTATTATACTCTATATATATTAAAAATTCTTATTTCTTGTAACCAATGATATTATTGTAATTGTCCATCCGGGTAATGATGCTATAAGAGGTATAACTTCCATTAAACCTCCTCCTGTAAACATTAATAAACTCTTAGTGTCTTTAGAAAATCTAACACCTTTAATTGCAAACCATAGAAAAAATGTAAGCCAAGCGAAAATACTAATAAGCCAATTTACAAAAGGTCCTATTAATATAAGAGTTAAAAAACCTTGAATTCCATCAATTAAAAAGGCAATTATTACCATAAAAGTTGCAGTAGTTTTGTCTATCTTTCCGTCTTTATTCATATATTAATTCTATATTTAAAGCTGGTTAAGTTTCGGTTTAGACTCGGTTGTTTCTAACTCTTCTTTAGCTTTTTTGATTTTTAGTATTTGAGATGGGTCTGATGTGATGATTTGATCTTCTGTATATGATGCAAATATTTGTATGGCTATGTGTTTTGTTCCTGCAAAGAATATTCCTTCCCCTACTCTTGATTCTAATAATAGAAATTTTTCTTCATCAGTTAAATTAAAAGTTTTTTGTATTTGATCTATACTGGTAGGTGATTGTTTTAATAATAATTGCATTGATGAGTTAGTTATTATTGGTAAACCGTAAGGAGATTGTAAAAAATCATTTACATCTTGAGTTATAGTAGAAATACCTAAATAATATTTTCGCCCCCTCTTTGCTAAGGAGAACAAAAATGATGCTGTATCCTCTGTTTTCATCATCCACCAAGCCTCTTCAATTACAAGTAATCGTTTTTTTAATTCTTTTCTAATAGCATTCCAAATATAATGTGTAATTATATACATAGCTACCGCTTTTAATTCATCCTCCATATCTCTCAAAGAAAAGACTATAAATTTTCTATCAATATCTATATTAGTAGGTTGATTTATAAACCCTGACCATGTTCCTTTTGTGAATTTTGAAAGTTTTTGTATAAGATTTTCAGTATTTTCCATTCCTGCTAGGACTAATTCAAAATCTGATAATAAAGGTGCTTCAATATTAGAAAAATCAGAATCAGCAGTAATATCTTTTAAAGCATAAGTTTCGGTTATAGCTTTATCTATAATAGCGTCTTCCTCTGCTGTTAGACCTCCAAACATTACTCTGAATAAACCAACTAAATTAATAATATTAGAACGAAGAATATTGGACTGAGACTCCCCTTCTCTTGCTTTAGGAAGGTCAAATGGATTGATATGGTGTTCAGATGTTAATGAGATATTAAAATATCTTCCATCCATAGCCTCAGATAAATATTCATATTCTTTTTCAGGGTCAATAACCATTACATCTGTATCAAACATAAGAGATCTAAGGATTTCTAATTTTACAGCATAGGATTTTCCTGCTCCTGACTTAGCGAATGTGACAGAATTATAACTTGGTAATGAAAATCTATCAAAAAGAACTAAACTTGAATTATGTCTATTAATACCATACAAAATTCCTTTATCGGATGTAAGATCAGAAGATATGAAAGGAAAAATACTAGAAAGCGGAGATGAATTTAATTTAGAATGAATACCAAGCTTATCTTCATTAAGAGGAAGAGTGCTTTTAAATCCTTGTTCTTGTTGAAATAAAGATGGTCGGATATAAATCAATTTAGATTCTAAAATAGAACGGATTTCTGACTCAGCTTTATCTAATTCTGTTTCAGAATCTCCATAAATTGATAAATAAACACTCACATTAAAGATTTTTTCTTGGGATTGTTGTAATTTATCTCTTAGATTTTCTAGGTTTCTATATGAGGCATCCAATGATGGATCTCTAACCATACCTTTTTCTTCTCTCATTATTATTTGACTTTGAACTTCTGCAACTTTTTTTTGAAATTTACGAAGAATTGTTGATGTTTCGATTGGGTGAATAAAAATTGATATATTAAATTCTTTATCCAGATTTATAACCGGAGAAAACCAATTATCTGTTAAAAATTTTGGATATGAAATAACAAAAAAGGTTCTAATAATTTTTTCTCCCAAATGAGTTTCTTTAGGAGTTATTTTCAAGGCAGAAGGAGCAATAATATCTTTCAACTCTAAAACACCTGCGTCATAAATTTCTTGAGGCAGAATAGGTTCTATCTTTATTTTTTTTTCTTTTTTTCCTGTTATTTTATCTAATATTGACATAATGATTAAGTTTTTAGTTTGTAGTTATTAGTTTTTAATTGGTCAAGTTTGCTTGATTGGTTTTTCTGATTCTCCTGGGTTATATAACTTATAAAGTAATTCTACAATCTCCTCTGTTCCTAATTTAACTAAACGGACACCTGTCCTTGTTAATCCTTGTTCCACTATATTAATTCTTTGTTCTAATTGTGTACGATTTTCTTCAAATATACTAGAATCTTGTTTCTTTAAAGTTTTTTTACCTGAAAACAAAGCCCCTATTCCTTTTTTAGTTTGAATGATTGGAGAATTGTATGAAACAACAACAAAAAATGATTTAGACATTATGTTGGTTTTATTTGTAAAATCTTTAATAAAGTTAATATATTCTTTTGTTTGAATTTTAATTAATTCGTTTTTTTGTTCTTGTAATCTGTCATTCATCATAGTTATATATGGACGAATATCTAATTTTTGTGACTGGATAAAGAGTTGGACAGAAAATTCAAGTGAATTTAAAAAATTTTGAAATTGTAAGATAATAGCTTTTTGTTCATCTGATGATTTAAGAGCAAGGTTTATAGAAGATACCATTAATATAGCCACCATAGAATTATTTGTTAAAAGAGCTACCCCATTTCGGATTTCTTTTATAGATACAAAATCTTGTGTTTTTTTTGATTTATTTACCATAAGTGAGTATTAAGTATTAAGTATAAAATTTGCTCTCTAAATCAAAACTCTGTTTTAATCGGACGAACATCAAAGATGTTTTAGTCGAGCGAACATTTTTTAGAGTGTTTTAACTGCAAATTTTTTTCCTAGAAAGCTAGTAAGCTAACCTCCTAATTTATTATTTATCTTGTATGTCTAATTCCCAACTCAATTCTTTTAATCTATTTTTAGATAATCTAGGAACATTTAATTGGTCTATAATATCCTTATCCTCTACTTTTTTAATGTCCATTTTTTTAGTTTCTTTTTTCCAGATATATAATTTATTTTTCATTAAAAATTTAAAGAAAGCTTCCAGAATAAATATAAATGGTTTATCGTTTATCTTATAAAAGGCTAAGGCACTTACAAAAATCATAATAGGAATAATAAGTAAAAAAGCAATATATTTCGGTAAAATGGAATATAGAGTAAAACTCAAACCAGCACCCCCTGCTAAATATATAAATTGTTTAAAAGTTAAAGGTCCAAAAATTTTATCTTCAACTTCTATAAATTGTGGTACTTCAAATTGCATATACATTAGTTCGTAAAGTTTATAAAGTTTGTAAAGTTGAAAGTTCTTTCAGAAAAATTGCTTTGCGATTTTTTTACTTTATGAACTTTCTACTCAATTGGTTCTCTGTATGGATCTATTATAGTATTTTTTTCTTGTTTTTGCTTGTCTGTTGTAGTTTTGGCGATGGAAGACTTTGCAGATTGTTCTCTTTTTTCAATTACAGCTTCAGCTAAGGATGGTTTAGTTAATGATATTTCATCTGTTTGTTCAGTAGGTAAATCTACTACAATATTTTCTTTCTTTACCACACCAGAGTCTTCAGTAGAGGAGGTTTTTATCACATTAAAGTCTTTCTTAGCTACAATAGCCTCAGTAGAAGTAGATTCCTTCTCATTCATTTGAGGAATATTGATAATATCTGTTGTTTTTATTGTAGGTTTTTCTATTTCTGACATAATTTCTTTTCTTACCGCATCCTCATCTAAGTCTTCATCTTCTTCTAAATCAGATTGTTGATGAATTTCTTTTAAAGACTCTCTTATGTCTTTAAAGATTGAATTATTTATATCTTCGGCTAATTGTTTTGATTTCTCGTAACTTAAACCACTAACATTTTGTATATTTTTTACAAAATCACTTGATTTTTTTAATCCAAGCATTACAAAACCTATTTCATTAAATAACTTATCTATTTCATCAAGCTGTAAACTATATTCATTTCCTAATTCTTGTAATTTCTGAGCAATGTCAGTAGATGAAATAGCCGCCCGTACATCCTCAGGGATAGATAAAAATTTTTCTTTTAATTGTT